>NZ_CDRQYH010000028.1:0-48734 GCF_977039595.1 Enterobacter sp. | reverse complement strand
GATTCGATGTGTTTGCGGGAAAAAAATCGGCCCAGATCCGCGAAATTTTAATCAGCGAGTCAGCTTGGGAAGAAATGACCTGCTTATTCGCACCTTCCCCAGCGTGGGAAGAAGATGGTGCCGTGGAACAGTTTGTCGCCCAGGTTCACAATCAGGCTGACGTCGGTGCCGGTTGGCTCGGTCCAGGAAATTTTATAGATGCTCTCCCCTACCCGCACGATGTAAGCCTGCTGATCTTTCACCCAACGGTTGGCTACCAGACCGCTGTGAATACGGTAATCAAGCGTGGTCTCATTTTTGACGTAAATCTCGTAGTTCCAGCCGTTATCGTAGGTATATACAAGATGTTTACCAACAAAGCCGCTTAAGTCGTGTTTGTCGAAGGTGTTCATAAGATGTCTCCTTTGTTTTGATGAGACGATCGTACCCCTTCAAAAAATGAATGAATAACGCTATGTTTTAATCAAATTAATCCAAATTTTAGATAAATCATGCATAAGACGACGCTTGAACAATGGTCTTTACTGGCGAAAGTGGTCGAAGCGGGCAGCTTTGCCAAAGCCGCGGAAGAAACGCACCGCAGCCAGTCTTCGGTGAGCTATAACCTGTCGCTGCTGCAGGAGCGGCTGGGCGTGGCGCTCCTGGTGCCGGAAGGACGACGGGCGGTGTTAACGCCGGCAGGAGAACTGCTGCTCAACCAGGTTAAACCGCTGCTGAAAGCCTTTTCGTACGTTGAGACGCGCGCAGCGACCCTTCGCAACGGAATGCGCACGCGGCTGGATCTGGTGGTGGACTCCATTTTCCCGCGCCGCCGCCTGTTCGCTATTCTTCGTGAGTTCCAGCAGCAGTATCCGCAGACCCAGGTCCGTCTGACCGAGGTGCTGGAAAATACCCGCGCCGATGCCATTAACGACGAAGCCGATGTGTTGGTCTTAACCCGCCGCCAGGATATTACCGGGCTCGGCGAATGGCTGATGAATATCGACTTTGTTGCCGTGGCCCATCATCAGCATCCCCTCTTTCACCTCGACGCGCCGCTTAACGACGACATGCTACGCCCGTGGCCGCTTATCCAGATTGCGGACAGCCAGCCCGCCGCGCGCGCGGCCGGCGAGTCGTGGACCTTTTCCACCATCGATGCCGCCATAGAGGCCGTGGTCTCTCAGGTCGGCTACGGCTGGCTGCCAGAGGAACGCATCCAGACCCAGCTGGATCAGGGCGTGCTGAAACGCCTGCCGCTGAGCCACGGCGCACGCAGAGCAACGCCGCTACACCTGATTGTAAAGCGCTCTCTCGCCCCGCTTGATGAACAGGTTGAGACGCTATTGCGCCTTTTTAGCCAGGAGCCACCATCCTCACCTGCTACGCTTTAAGGTCCGAACGTTAAAACGATAAGGAGCAGATGATGAAAATCGACTTTGCGGGGAAAGTGGCGCTGGTAACCGCCTCAACCGGCGGGATCGGATTCGCCATTGCCAGAGGTCTGGCAGAAAGCGGTGCGGAAGTGATCGTCAATGGCCGGAGCATGGAATCGGTGAATAGAGGCATTCAGCAGCTGCAGCAGGTAGTGCCAGGCGTACAGGTGCGCGCCGCGATTGCCGATCTCAGCACGGCGGAAGGGGTGGAATCGCTTCTGAAGGTGGCGAATAACGTCGATATTCTGGTCAACAACGCCGGGATTTACGGCCCTCAGGATTTTTATGCCACCGACGATGAGACCTGGGAGCGTTACTGGCAGACCAACGTGATGTCCGGCGTACGCCTGTCCCGCGCCCTGCTGCCGGGCATGGTGCAGAAAGGCTGGGGACGCGTGGTGTTTATCTCGTCCGAGTCGGCCTGCAATATTCCGGCAGATATGATCCACTACGGCGTGACCAAAACGGCGCAGCTCTCGCTGGCGCGCGGGCTGGCGAAGTTCGTGGCGGGAAGCGGCGTGACGGTCAACAGCGTCTTGCCGGGGCCAACGATGTCGGACGGTTTCGCAGAGATGATGAAAGATGAAATCGAAAAAACCGGCAAATCGCTGGAGCAGCTGGCGAAAGAGTTTGTGATGGCCAACCGCCCCAGCTCGGTTATCCAGCGCGCTGCCACGGTTGAAGAGGTGGCCAATATGGTGATTTATGTCTGTTCGACCCAGGCCTCCGCCACCTCGGGCGCGGCGCTGCGCGTCGACGGTGGCGTCGTGGATGACATCATCTGATGCTGTCAGGCCGCGCTGCCTGCGATCCGACGAGCGGTAATATAGTGTGCTTGCCAGTAATCATCCGTCAGGGTTGAAACCGTTACGCCCTGGCTGCTTGAGGCGTGAATAAACTGGCTGTCGCCAATATAAACGCCAACGTGCTTGCGGTTCGGACCCGTCTGGAAGAATACCAGGTCTCCGGGCCTCAGGCGGTATTGCGCCACCTGCACGCCGCGATGAATTTGCTCGCGCGTTGTGCGCGGCAAATTAAGGTGTGCCGCATCGCTAAACAGGTGCTGCATCAGCGCGGAACAATCCACCCCGCGATGCGTGGTTCCGCCCCACCGGTACTGGGTGCCTTTCCATTTCTGGTATTGATCGAGAATACGCGAGCGCAGCGGGCCTGTTTCCTGATGCACCAGCGCAGATTTCGCCGGTGAAACTGCCAGCTCACTGTTCATCGAGACCATCGACGCTGGAAGTTGAAAGCTAAACGCAGAAAACGAAGCAAAACTTAACGTGAGGATTGAAATAAGCGATCTAAGAGTCATATCAAGAAAGAAGTAGTGAGTGAGTTTTTCCTTACCTGTGGGGTTCAATGGGTTCCCCTAAATATCTTGCGATGTGGCGATAATATAGACAGGTCGTTTTTTCGCCAATCCTTATCGAGGCCAAAAATAGACTGACTTTGAGATCGCAAGATCGAGAAAAAAATGGTGGGGATATAAGGACTGTCCTGCTAAAGCAGGTAAACTGATCCGCAGAATGTGTATTTCAGCTAAGACGTATTTATGACCAATATGATTGCCGACGAGACGGTGGCAAAATCTAACGTGCTCTCTGTCTTTGACTTTGACGGGACGTTAACGCACCACGACAGCTTTATTCCTTTCCTGCGTTTTGCCTTCGGTAAACGTTACTTCGCGGGCCGCCTGGTGCGCATGGCGCTGCCCACGCTCCACTGCGTGCGTCGCAAGCTGACGCGTGATGAGCTGAAGGAAGTGCTGATTAAAACGTTCCTGACGGGCGTGGATGAACAATGGTTGCGCCAGCAGGCGGAAGCGTTTTGCGAAAAATACTGGAACAAGCTGATGCGTCCCGAAGGGGTTCTGGCGGTGGCGGCTGAGGTGAATTCCGGTGCGGAAGTGACCATCTGTTCCGCATCCCCGGCGCTGGTACTCCAGCCGTGGGCTGACAAACTGGGCATTAAGCTGATTGGCACGCAGCTGGAAGTGAAAGACGGCAAGCTGACGGGACGCATCACGGGCAATAACTGCCGCTGCGCCCAGAAGGTGGCCAGGCTGGAAAAAGTGTATGGCGATCTCAACGCCTATCACCTGCGCGCCTGGGGTGACACCCGCGGCGACCACGAGCTGCTGGCGGCGGCGCAGGATCCGCACTGGCGGCACTTCCATCACCCGCGCAAGCGTCGGAATTCACCGATTAAGGGGTAAGTGCGGTCTGGTGCCCTCACCCCGGCCCTCTTCCACAGGGAGAGGGAGAAAAACGATGCATCAGGCCTCACGTTTTCCCGGGAACATCACGCTCGCAATAATTCCCAGCGCCAGCACGCCCAATACCACAAACAGGCTGGCCGTGGCGCCAATGCTGTAACCGTGATGCCAGAAGTGATCGGTGGCATTTAACCCCAGCTTGAACGCAACGAAGAACAGCAGAAGCACCACCGCTTTCTCGAGATGCACCAGATACTGCTTCAGCGCTTCCAGCACGAAGTAAAGCGTACGCAGGCCAAGAATGGCGAACATCATGGCGCTGTAGATAATCAGCGGTTCGCGGCTCACGGCAATAATGGCCGGCACGGAGTCAAACGCGAACATCACGTCAGAGAGTTCGACGACGGCCACGCAAAGTAATAGCGGCGTCGCATAGCGCTTCGCCTTCTTCACGCGTCCGACCATCACGTCCTGGTTTTCCGGCTTTTCAAGCTCCGCATCCACCTCTTTCTGCGTCAGAATAAAGGCATTGCTGCTGATTTTTGGCCAGACCGGATAGAAGCGCTTCACCAGACGATAGGCGAGATGACCCGAGTAATCTTCCACTTCGTCACTCTCTTCATTGCGTCGGAGCATCATCACCGCCGTCCAGCCGACGACCAGCGCGAAAATAACCTCAACGTACGGCCCAAGGCTTAGCAGGCTGGTCCCGATAGCCACAAAGATGCCGCGGAAGACAATTGCCCCCAGCACGCCCCAGTAGAGCACGCGGTGACGGTACTTATCCGGCACGCCGAACCAGGCGAAGATCGCCATCATCACGAACAGGTTATCGACGGAAAGCACCTCTTCCAGCGCGTAGCCGGTGAGGAACAGGCTCGCCATCTCGGCGCCGTGGTGAACGTACAGGAAACCGGCGAAGGCCATCGCCATCATGACCCAGAAAACGGACCACATCGCCGCGCTTTTCAGCGAGATCGGTTTATCGTGACGGTGCATAAAGAGGTCGATAAACATCGCTCCAACGGCCATCACCACAAAGACAACAACGGTTTCAGTCGGGAAACCGAGATGAGCAGCAGACATACAAAACCCTTTTGGCAGACAAAACACAACACCATGCAAACTGGCGTAAACCAGGAACAGAAAAGGGTGGGCTGTTAATCAGCCTTTTCACCCTCAAAGCCGCAGCCCTGTCGGCTACGAAAAGAGGGGTGTACTTTACCTTACCAGGCGGGGATCGCGCATCTGCCGTTTAGGCGCTCATTCCGCGCAAGCGCTGCAGCACCGCCACCAGAACCGCTACAGACCAGCCCACCATCAACGCGCCCACCAGCCCCTCCACCCCGCCGATGAGCCGCCAGTGCTGGGGTAACGTGACGTCGCCGTACCCTACCGTCGCATAGCTCACCAGTGAAAAGTAGAAGCTGGTGTTCCAGTCATTAAACGCGTCGATGACAAAATAAAACGCCGCAAACAGTCCGGCCTCAAGGAGATGGGCGAAGATCATAGAGATCACGATACCGACATTGCGTAAAACAATGCGTACCGCAGAATCGACGTCTAATTTAATGAATTTTAAAACGCCAAACATCCACAGCGAATGAATCACCACGGTTAGGGTAAGCAAAATAATAATACTGAGTAGCTGCATGATGCGTGCTCTGACCAAAGGGAGTATGGCCCCGCGAGCGCGGCGAGGCATCTGGTCGAAGCTTAGTTGAATGGAGAGGAAAAGTTGGTGCAATAATTGCGTTGCGTGATTATTTCTCTACCGACACGACCAGCTTGCGGCTGGTTAGCAGCTGAAAACGCTATATCCGCAGCGCACTATCTGTGAGTCACCTCTTATTTACATCATTTAAACCTTCCATTAACTGGATAAAAATAACGCGCCGTCGCTATAGTGGTTTTGTTTAATAAAACTAAGTTGTACCTAATAAAATCAAGAACACACCCTGCGAGGATACAATGACAGAACATTTACGTAACGGCGCGACCGCCACCGAGGACATAGAAAGAGAGACGATGCGGAAGGTGATCTGGCGTATTCTCCCGTTTCTGATTGTCAGTTACCTGGTCTCCATTATCGATCGCGGGAATATCGGCATGGCTTCGCTGCAGATGAATGAGGACCTTGGCCTCAGCAAAGCGGCGTTTGGCTTCGCCAGCAGCCTTTACTTCGTGGCCTATTTTTTGTTTGAGGTACCCAGTAATCTGGCCATGCAGAAAGTCGGCGCCCGGCTGTGGATCCCGCGCATTATGATCAGCTGGGGCATCGTCTCCATGGGCATGGCGCTGGTTCAAAACACCACGTCGCTCTATATCGTCCGTTTTCTTCTCGGGGCAGCGGAAGCAGGCTTCTTCCCAGGCGTCGTGCTGTATCTGACCTGGTGGATCCCTTCCCGCTACCGCGCGCGCATTATTGCGTCCTTTATGGTCGCCATCCCGCTCGCTAACTTCATCGGTTCCCCGCTTTCAGGGTTGATACTGTCGCTGGATGGCTGGCTGGGTCTTCGCGGCTGGCATCTGCTGTTCATCATTGAAGGCTTACCTGCGGTGCTGCTGGGTATTGCGGCCTGGTTTATTCTCCGGGATCGCCCTCATCAGGCGAAATGGCTGAGCAATGAACAGAAAAAGTGGCTGGAAACCACGCTGGAAACCGAGCGGAGCCAGCAAAAGAATATTGGGCATCAGACGACGTGGCAGTTGCTGAAGCATCGCCAAATCTGGCTGATGGCGCTGATTTACGCGGGCGCATCGTCCGCGGGCACCACCATAAGCGTCTGGTCTCCTCAACTGCTGAAATCCTTCCATCTCGATAATCTTGAGACAGGTCTGCTTAACGCCATTCCTTACGGCCTGGCATCGGTTCTGATGATTGTCTGGGGACGACATTCTGATCGTACCAACGAACGCCGCTGGCATACCGCGCTGACGCTGTTCATGATTGCTGCGGGCGTGTTCGCTGCCTTTGTAAGCGTCTCGCTCTTTGCCACTATCGTGATCCTGAGCATTATCCTGACGGGTGCGTATTCTATGAAAGGACCTTTCTGGGCGCTGGCATCCGGCTGGATGAGCAGCTCCTCGGCAGCGGCGGGGCTGGCCGCGATTGGCGCCATCGCGAACCTGATTGGCGGGGCGGTAATGGTAAATGCCTACGGCATGATCAGCGAGAGAACGGGCAGCTACACTCTGGCTATGCTTCCGCTAGCCGCGCTTTGCCTGGCCGGGGGTATCGCGGTGCTCATTATGGGACGGCAGGCCCGCAACGCTCAGCTACACGAAAAACAGGTCACACATTAGTGATGACAGAAGCGGGACAAATGTCCCGCTTCTGCGTTTAAAGATTTTCTTCCGCCGCGTCGCTCGTTTCACCAAAGAACTGCTGACAGAAGGGCTTACTGGCTCCCATTTTCTGCGACAGACGGCTGGCCGCCGCCTTCATCAATGGCCCTATCTCCTTCTCACGACGATCTTCCGTCAGCCGTGAGATGGGGCCGGTCAGGGCTAACGCCGCAACCAGCTTGTCGTGAACGCCGAAGACGGGCATCGCAAACGCCGCGGTGTGGGGATCGCGTGCGCCTGACGTGTAGAAAGGGAGTTCTGCGTCTCCCTCCGGCAGGTTTTCATTGAGCCCCCAATGGCGCAAGACCTTACTGATGGCCGAATTATCGAGCGGGAACTGACTGCCGGGAAGATTGCTGTGTCGCAGGCCGTGCGACGCTTCCGCGCGAAACAGGCAAAGGCGCTGCCCACCCTCCAGCACATACCAGCTGGCACTCTCCTGAGACGCCAGGGAGAGCGCCTGAAGCTCTGGCTGAACCACCCGCGAAAGATGGAAAGATTGTTCATACAGCTTGCCGAGGTAAAGCAGACGTGGGCCAAGCGCATAATTGCCGTCTTCATGCCTGACGACGTAATTCATCCGTTCAAGAGAATTCATCAGGCGGTAAACCGTGGTTTTGTGATAACCCGACAGCTGTGCCAGCGCGGTCAGCGTCAGGCTCTCATCTCCAGGACGGAAGCAATCCAGTAAAGCCAGCGCTTTTTCAACCGCTACAACGCCTTCATTCCCCATCATTATCTCCTTGTTAGCCCGGCAGTGAGTGTACCTCAAATTTTGTGAGTCACTTCGTGTTTACATCACAAACGCCACCTCGGGTCTGGCTAAAAGGAAAGCAACACCGCTATAGTTGTTTTGTTATGTACACCTGCATTTTACTCAGTAAAACAATATGGAGGCATTCATGTCCGTTTCTGAAAAAAAACCGATTAATCGCCAGTTCGAACGCGTTTCTGCCGAGGATGTTCGTCGGGCTGCCGAGTATCAGGCAGCCATTCTGGCCGACGTGGCCGGTCGCCGCGGTACGCTTCACGGCCGCATCAAACCGCTGGCCCCACACATGTCCGTTGCGGGTCCAGCCATCACCGTGGAAGTCCGTCCGGGGGATAATCTGGCGATTCATGCCGCGATGGCGGTTGCGCAGCCCGGCGACGTCCTGGTCGTCGATGGCAAAGGCGACCTGAGCTGCGCGCTGCTGGGCGAAATCATGGCTACTCAGGCTCAGGCAAGCGGCATTGCGGGCATCATTATTGACGGCGCTGTGCGTGACGCCGATTCCCTGAGCAAAGGCCACTACCCTGTCTTTTCTGCCGGTCTGAACCCCTGCGGCCCGACAAAGTTAATTTCTGGCCGGGTTAATCATCCCATTTCAGTCGCCGGGGCGACGGTTCAGGCCGGGGATCTGGTTGTGGCGGATATCGACGGCGTGGTCGTCATCCCGCGCGATGAGGTTCAGCAGCTAATCGCGCTGGCAAAAGAAAAGCTGGAGATGGAGACCCGGCGTCTTGCTGCCATCCGTGAAGGCGATTTACGTCCACACTGGCTTGATGACGCGCTTCGTAAGGCTGGTATGTTGACCGACGGGGAGACGCTGTGATGGGAGGCAAAGACGTAGTTCTGGTTACCGGAAGTGACCTGGCGGAGCAGGCTATGGTGATGTTGCAGGGCTTTGAGGTGGTGTTTGCAGGCCGCCAGCCCACTGAGGATGACCTGATCGCGCTGTGTGAACGACACAATCCCGTGGCGATCCTGGTACGTTACGGCAGGATCACCGCGAAGGTTATGGATGCCGCCCCGGCTTTGCAGGTTATTTCCAAGCACGGAAGCGGGATCGATGTGATAGACCAGACGGCAGCGGCCGAACGCAATATCGCCGTCCGCGCGGCCCCAGGCGCAAACGCGGCGGCAGTGGCTGAACATACCTGGGCGCTGATCCTCGCCTGCGCAAAGTCCGTGGTGCCTCTGGACAAGCGGTTACGGGACGGGCACTGGGATAAGGCGACGCATAAATCCATTGAGCTGGAGGGCTTAACGCTGGGGCTAATCGGGTTGGGCGCTATCGGCTCGCGCGTGGCGACTATTGGTCACGCCTTCGGCATGAAGGTGCTGGCTTACGATCCCTATGCTAAGTCCATGCCTGCCCTGTGCGAACGCGCAGAGACGCTGACCGGACTTCTTTCCCGTTCCGATGTCATCTCTTTGCACTGTCCTCTGACCGATGAGAATCGGGAGATGATCAATAGCGAGACGCTCGCACACTGCAAGCGGAACGCCATTCTGGTCAATACGGCACGCGGCGGACTGATCCACAGTGAATCGTTACTGGCGGCGCTCCAGGATGGCACGCTGCACAGCGCAGCGCTGGACAGCTTTCCCCACGAGCCGCTGACCGCGCCACATCTCTGGCAGTCCGTAGAAAACGTGGTTATTTCACCGCATATTGGCGGCGTTACCGCAGCGTCATACATCAAGATGGGGACCGTGGCCGCGAGCAATATTCTGGCCGTGATGGACGTCACCACCGTCAGCCCGTAAAGCCAACCGCGACGAGTGGCAGCGCGCTTATGTCACTTGTCTTCTGCCAGCGCCTGAGCACACGCCCAGGCACTTGCCCATGCCCACTGGAAGTTGTATCCGCCGAGCCAGCCGGTCACGTCCATCACTTCGCCAATGAAATAGAGCCCCGGTACGTTGCGCGCTTCCATGGTGCGGGAAGAGAGCTCATTCGTGTCGACCCCGCCCAGCGTAACTTCCGCGGTGCGGTAGCCTTCCGTGCCGTTTGGCTGCACGCGCCAGTTTGTCAGGGTCTCCACCAGAACATTCTGCTCGCGGCTGTTAAGCTGCTTGAGCGACACGTCGGGGATCTGCCCCAGCACCTGCAAACATTCCACCAGACGTTTTGGTAGCTGCATTGCCAGGGTATTTTTCAGGCTCTGGTTCGGGTGTGCGGTACGCTGCTCGTTAAGGAACGCGTCGAGATCGCAATCGGGGAGCAGGTTAACCGTGACGAATTCCCCCGGCTGCCAGTAGCTTGAGATTTGCAGTACCGCAGGGCCGGAGAGGCCGCGATGGGTAAAGAGCAGGTTTTCACGGAACACGGTCCCGTCTTCGGCGGTAATGACGGAGGGAACGGACACGCCGGACAGCGTCTGAAGCTGCTCGAGAAGCGGCTTATGCAGCGTGAACGGCACCAGCCCGGCGCGCGTCGGCAGGACTTTCAGGCCAAACTGCTCGGCGATTTTATAGCCGAACGGGGAAGCGCCCAGCCCCGGCATGGACAGGCCGCCGCTGGCAATCACCAGATTATCGGCGCTGACGGTTTCGCCGTTGAGCTGCAGCGTGTAGCCCTGGTCGTCGCGGGAAACCTCCAGCACCTCGGTGCGCAGGCGCATGACCACGCCGCCCTTCTCGCACTCGGCCACCAGCATATCGACAATCTGCTGCGCGGAGTCGTCGCAGAACAGCTGTCCCAGCGTTTTTTCATGCCATGCGATACCGTGCTTACCGACCAGGTCGATAAAGTCCCACTGGGTATAACGCGCCAGCGCAGATTTACAAAAATGACGGTTTTGGCTCAAATAGGCCGCGGGTTCAACATATAGATTAGTAAAGTTGCAGCGCCCGCCGCCGGACATCAGGATCTTACGGCCTGGCTTTTTACCGTTATCCAGCAGCAGCACGCGACGACCCGCCTGTCCGGCCATTGCCGCACAAAACATACCCGCCGCACCGGCGCCAATTACCACGGCATCAAACCTTTCCACGTCAAAACCCTCTTTGTTAACTGCCGCGGATTGTAAAGTTTCCTATGTGGTCACACCAGCGTAAAAAGATATTACAAAGGCATTTCATTGAAATTTAAAGAATATCCTTTCTGGCCCTTTTCTCAAATCAGGTGGTATGTCAAAAAAAGTCTATATTTCACTTTGCCCGCCGCGCATTTGTCCTGGATAATGCGCCGCGTTCATGTCCTCAAAATGGCGTAACGTCCTATGCTACATTTGTTTGCCGGCCTGGATTTACATACCGGGCTTTTATTATTGCTTGCTCTGGTTTTTGTACTGTTTTACGAAGCGATCAACGGCTTCCACGACACTGCAAACGCAGTAGCGACGGTTATCTACACTCGCGCAATGCGATCGCAGCTTGCGGTTGTTATGGCGGCAGTATTTAACTTTTTTGGTGTCCTCCTGGGCGGGCTGAGCGTTGCGTATGCGATTGTGCATATGCTGCCAACGGATCTGCTGCTTAACGTTAGTTCTGGCCATGGCCTCGCTATGGTGTTCTCAATGCTGCTTGCTGCAATTATCTGGAACCTCGGTACCTGGTATTTCGGCCTGCCTGCATCCAGTTCTCACACCCTCATCGGCGCGATTATCGGTATCGGGTTAACCAACGCCCTCATGACCGGTACCTCGGTTGTTGATGCGTTAAATATCCCGAAAGTACTGGGGATCTTTGCCTCTCTCATCGTCTCCCCTATCGTGGGTCTGGTGGTGGCGGGCGGGCTGATCTTCATCCTGCGTCGTTACTGGAGCAATACCAAAAAACGCTCCCGTATTCACCTGACGCCAGCAGAGCGTGAAAAGAAAGACGGCAAGAAAAAGCCGCCATTCTGGACGCGTATTGCCCTGATCATTTCCGCTATCGGCGTGGCCTTCTCACACGGCGCGAACGATGGTCAGAAAGGCATTGGTCTGGTGATGCTGGTACTGATTGGCGTTGCACCGGCAGGATTCGTGGTCAACATGAATGCCTCCGGCTACGAAATCACCCGTACCCGTGATGCGGTAAACAACGTTGAAACCTATTTCCAGCAGCACCCTGAGCTGCTGAAAAAAGCGACCGGCGTTGACCAGCTGATCCCTTCTCCGGAAGCCGGTGCCACGACTGCACCTGGCGAGTTCCACTGCCATCCGGCAAACGCGATTAACGCGCTGGAACGTGCCAAAGGGATGCTGGGCAATATCGAAAGTTATGACAAACTGACCGTTGAGCAGCGTGGTCAGCTGCGTCGCATTATGCTGTGCATCTCTGATGTGACGGATAAAGTGGCGAAGCTGCCTGACGTGAATGTTGACGACCAGCGTCTGCTGAAGAAACTGAAAGGCGATATGCTCAACACCATTGAGTACGCGCCAATCTGGATCATCATGGCCGTCGCGCTGGCGCTCGGTATCGGTACGATGATTGGCTGGCGTCGTGTGGCGACCACCATCGGCGAGAAGATCGGTAAGAAAGGCATGACCTATGCGCAGGGTATGTCCGCGCAGATGACGGCGGCAGTGTCTATCGGTCTGGCGAGCTACACCGGTATGCCGGTATCCACCACCCACGTACTCTCCTCGTCCGTAGCAGGTACCATGATTGTTGACGGTGGCGGCCTGCAGCGCAAAACCGTGACCAACATTCTGATGGCCTGGGTGTTCACCCTTCCGGCATCCATCCTGCTCTCTGGCGGGCTGTACTGGATTTCGCTGAAGCTGATTTAATCGGTTGAAGGCGACAAAAAAGCGGGTCAGGAAACTGACCCGCTTTTTTATGGCTGTTTTTTTACTCAACCCAGTGCTGTAATCAGGACAATCTGAACACTATCTGTTCAGATTTTTACTGCACAAATAACTATTATCCTCGCGAATGTTCTCAGTCCAAACAACACCCATGACGGAATAGAGTATGCCATTCAAAACGGCTACTAAATGGATTCATCGCCTTGTTACGGTTTCGCTTCTGGCTCTGGTCATTGGATTTGTGTGGCTAAACCACCAGCCCAATCAGCGAAATAACGATGCACTTCAACACGCTTATAAATTATCTGACAGCGTCTGGCTCTATATGACCGTGAACAATCAGGGTGGCGCCACCGTACCCACAATCTACCGTTACTATCTCTCGGAAAAGATAACAGGGAAAGACACCGACATTATCCATCAGTTGGCTAAGAAGCATCCTGTCATTGAAGGTACGGGTACAATTACTGCGGCCAGCATTGATACAAACGGAGACGTTAACATCGCCTATAGCGGGAAGGTTACTTCGATTGAGACCAATATCTCCGATCTTCGGTTCTCAGTTAAGCCCTGAACCAGAGGAAAGAAGGCGGGGCTGACCCCGCCTGTTGTGATGCTCAGTTCCAAATCATCAATGCAATCATGCTGACGACGACCAGGCCACACAGGGCACTGGTCAAAATGAACTGACGACGCAGGCGCTCGCAGCGACGGATAAATTCTTCATCGTGATGATCGCGGTAGCGCTGGTAGTAGATGTATCCCACCAGACGCATCTGTTTGCTGGGCTGTCCATGCGAGGTGAAGAACCCTCCACCGTCCACATACTGATAAAGCAACGGATCGCAACCACGAAGTACCACTAACAGCGCACGTAACGATGAGAAGTAGCGCGCCATATTCACTATGCAAACCACGCATAACGCCCAAAACAATGCGACGGTGCTAATCATACATCCTCCCCGGCGTCCGCCCACGAAGCAAGGCTTCTGAGCTACCGCACCCCAATGCCCTGACAGACAGTTCAGTGAAAGAATGACCAAAAGTCGATCCGGTTCGCGTTTTAATATCCGAACGGCTCATTTAATAGTGTAGGAGATCCGTTAATTTTTTTGCCACAAGGTTAATCGTTATCAACACCAAAGCTTGAAAAATATGTTTAACTGGGCCGTAATGAAAGCATCAGACGACGGCTTTCCTATTTAGTCATCGATAACTTAAGGAAGGAGTAACACTATGGCTTACAAACACATTCTCATCGCGGTAGACCTCTCTCCGGAGAGCAAAGTGCTGGTTGATAAAGCGGTATCCATGGCACGTCCCTACAACGCGAAAGTTTCGCTGATTCACGTTGATGTGAATTACTCCGACCTCTACACCGGTCTGATCGACGTCAATCTGGGCGATATGCAGAAGCGTATCTCCGAAGAGACGCACCACGCCCTGAGCGAACTCTCCACCAACGCGGGTTATCCGATTACCGAAACCCTGAGCGGCAGCGGTGACCTGGGCCAGGTATTGGTTGATGCGATCAAGAAATATGACATGGACCTGGTGGTGTGCGGTCACCATCAGGACTTCTGGAGCAAGCTGATGTCTTCCGCGCGCCAGCTGATCAATACCGTCCACGTGGATATGCTGATTGTTCCGCTGCGTGACGAAGAAGACGAGTAAGTGCAAAAAAACCCGGTGGCGCTAACGCTTAACGGGCCTACAAGGTAAAAGCAAAACGGCAACATAGTTGCCGTTTTTAGTGTTTGTTCCCTCTCCCTGTGGGAGAGGGTTAGGGTGAGGGCATCAGCCCGCACTATTCCGGTGTCCCCGAATAAATATCAAACCGGTGCCCTTTGGTGGTCACCGCATTGGTCGTGGCAACGTCCGCCAGGGGCGGCGCATAGTCAGGGCGCTTCACTACCACCCGCTTCGTCGCCAGCTGACGAGCCGGCTCCAGCAGGCCATCCGCATCCAGATCAGGCCCCACCAGAGACTGAAACACCCGCATCTCTTTCTTCACCAGCGCGCTTTTCTGCTTGTGCGGGAACATCGGGTCGAGATAGACCACCTGTGGGCGCGGGGTGATATCGGTCAGCGCCGTCAGGCTCGAGGCATGGATCAGCTGCAATCGTTCCTGCAACCACGGCCCGATTTCCGGGTCCGCGTAGCCACGCGTCAGACCATCGTCCAGCAACGCGGCCACCACCGGATTACGCTCCAGCATCCGCACATGACAGCCGACAGACGCCAGCACAAACGCATCGCGCCCCAGCCCCGCCGTGGCATCGACCACGTCCGGGAGGTAGCTCCCTTTGATGCCAACCGCTTTGGCCACCGCTTCACCACGACCGCCGCCGAACTTGCGCCGGTGCGCCATCGCGCCGCCGACAAAATCGACGAAAATCCCGCCGAGCTTCGGTTCGTCGCGCTTACGTAATTCGAGATGTTCTGGTGTCATCACCAGCGCCATCAGGTTATCTTCATCATGTTCCAGCCCCCAGCGGGCGGCCAGAACAGATAAGGCGCCGTCTCCGGCGCCCGTTTCATCCACTAAGCAGATCTTCACGTAACAATCAGCCTTTGATCCCGTAATGCTCAAGCATCGCATCCAGCTGCGGCTCGCGGCCGCGGAAGCGTTTGAACAGCACCATCGGCTCTTCGGAACCACCGCGGGTCAGGATGTTGTCGAGGAACGACTGGCCGGTTTCGCGGTTGAAAATCCCCTCTTCTTCGAAACGAGAGAAGGCATCCGCCGCCAGCACGTCGGCCCACAGGTAGCTGTAGTAACCCGCCGCGTAGCCGCCAGCGAAGATGTGACTGAACGCGTGCGGGAAGCGGCCCCAGGTTGGCCCAGGGATCACGGCGACCTGCTTTTTAATCTCGGCCAGGGTTTCAAGAATCTTCGCACCCTGCTCCGGGCTGAACTCGGCATGCAGGCGGAAATCGAACAGGCCGAACTCCAGCTGGCGCAGGATAAACATCGCCGCCTGGTAGTTCTTCGCCGCCAGCATTTTATCCAGCAATTCTTTCGGCAGCGGTTCGCCGGTCTCGTAGTGGCCGGAGATAAACGCCAGCGCGTCCGGCTCCCAGCACCAGTTTTCCATAAACTGGCTCGGCAGCTCGACCGCATCCCACGGTACACCGCTGATGCCTGCCACGCCTGCGGTTTCGATGCGGGTCAGCATATGGTGCAGGCCGTGACCGAACTCGTGGAACAGGGTGATCACTTCGTCGTGGGTGAAGAGCGCAGGTTTACCGTTCACCGGACGGTTGAAGTTACAGGTCAGGTAGGCGACCGGCTTCTGCAGAGAACCGTCTGCTTTACGCATCTGGCCCACGCAGTCGTCCATCCACGCCCCGCCGCGCTTGTTCTCACGCGCGTAGAGATCGAGGTAGAAGCTGCCGCGCAGTTCGTTTTTATCGTCATACAGTTCGAAGAAGCGCACGTCCGGATGCCAGACGTCGATATCGGTACGCTCTTTGGCGGTGATGCCATAGATGCGCTTCACCACTTCGAACAGGCCGTTAACGGCTTTGTTTTCCGGGAAGTACGGGCGCAGCTGCTCGTCGCTGATGCTGTAGAGGTGCTGCTTCTGTTTTTCGCTGTAGTAAGCAATGTCCCACGGCTGCAGCTCGTCCACGCCGAACTCCGCTTTCGCGAAGGCGCGCAGCTGGGCCAGCTCTTTCTCACCCTGCGGACGGGCTCGTTTCGCCAGATCGGTCAGGAAGTCGAGCACCTGCTGCGGGTTCTCCGCCATTTTGGTGGCGAGGGATTTATCGGCGTAGTTTTCGAAGCCCAGCAGCTGGGCCAGCTCGTGGCGCAGGGCAAGGATTTCCGCCATGACCGGGCTATTGTCCCACTTACCGGCATTCGGCCCCTGATCGGAGGCGCGGGTGCTGTATGCGCGGTACATCTCTTCGCGAAGCGCCTGGTTGTCGCAATAGGTCATCACCGGCAAATAGCTCGGGATGTCCAGGGTTAGCAGGAAGCCGTCCTGTTCTTTCGCCTCGGCCTGCGCTTTTGCCGCCGCCAGGGCGCTTTCCGGCATGCCTGTCAGCTCCGTTTCGTCGGTAATCAGCTTCGTCCAGCCCATGGTGGCGTCGAGCACGTTGTTGCTGTACTGGTTGCCCAGCTCGGACAGACGCGCGGCGATTTCACCGTAGCGGGTTTGTTTCTCTTTTGGCAGGCCAATCCCGGACAGCTCGAAATCACGCAGGGCGTTATCAACCGATTTTTTCTGCGCCGTGTTCAGTTCGGCATAATGGTCGCCGTCGCGCAGGTCGCGGTAGGCTTTGTAGAGCCCTTCGTGCTGACCGACCCAGGTGCTGTATTCAGAGAGCAGCGGCAGGGTCTGTTCGTAGGCTTCGCGCAGTTCCGGGCTGTTTTTTACCGAGTTCAGGTGGCTTACCGGGGAGAAGATACGCCCCAGCACGTCGTCCACTTCGGCCAGCGGCTGACACAGATTTTCCCAGGTGTACGGCCCGCCCTGCGCGACCACGCTTTCTACCGCCGCGCGGCAGTTGTCCAGCGATTGCGTAACCGCTGGAACCACATGCTCGGGGAGGATTTTAGAAAACGGTGGCAACGAAAAAGGCGTCAGTAATGGATTGGTCATAAACGCTGTCCTGTTGAAATAGGTGAATGAAGCGCGCATCCGGCGCTGTGCATATGGGATCTAGAATGGGGTTAAGTGTAGAGGATTTCAATGCCGGACGTTGTCGAAAAGAGCCCGGTGGTGCTGCGCTTACCGGGCCTACGGGTAATCTTTGCCGTTCTGCTGTAAACTGTGGCAAATCGTCAATTCAGCGGAATATCATTACCCATGCTCAGTTATCGCCACAGCTTCCACGCAGGCAACCACGCCGACGTCCTTAAACACACCGTTCAGAGCCTGATCATCGAATCGCTCAAAGAGAAAGAGAAGCCATTTCTCTATCTGGACACGCACGCGGGCGCGGGCCGTTATCAGCTGAGCGGCGAGCATGCCGAGCGTACCGGTGAATATCTGGAAGGAATTGCCCGCATCTGGCAGCAGGACGACCTGCCTGCCGAGCTGGAGCCGTACATCGGCGTGGTGAACCACTTCAACCGCAACGGCCAGCTGCGTTATTACCCGGGCTCGCCGCTGATTGCCCGCCAGCTGCTGCGCGAGCAGGACAGCCTCCAGTTGACCGAGCTGCACCCGAGCGACTTCCCGCTGCTGCGTTCAGAATTCCAGAAAGACAGCCGCGCCCGCGTCGAAAAAGCCGACGGCTACCAGCAGCTGAAGGCCAAACTGCCGCCGGTTTCCCGTCGCGGCCTGGTGCTCATCGACCCGCCGTACGAAATCAAAACCGACTATCAGGCGGTGGTAACCGGTATCCACGAAGGCTACAAGCGCTTCGCCACCGGGACATACGCCCTGTGGTATCCGGTGGTGCTGCGCGCGCAGATCAAACGCATGATCAAAGACCTGGAAGCGACCGGCATCCGCAAGATCCTGCAGATCGAGCTGGCGGTACGTCCGGACAGCGATCAGCGCGGCATGACCGCCTCCGGCATGATTGTAATCAACCCGCCGTGGAAGCTCGAAGCGCAGATGAACAACGTGCTGCCGTGGCTGCATAAAACGCTGGTGCCGGCGGGTACAGGCCACGCTACCGTCAGTTGGATAGTGCCGGAGTAATCGCAGCCATCGGTGGAAACTATTGATTTCAGGTATACAATCGCGGCAATTCACGATTAAGGACAAAAGCTATGACTAAGCATTATGACTACATCGCAATCGGCGGCGGCAGCGGCGGCATCGCCTCCATCAACCGCGCGGCCATGTACGGCCAGAAGTGCGCGCTGATTGAAGCCAAAGCGCTGGGCGGCACCTGCGTGAACGTGGGTTGTGTACCGAAGAAGGTGATGTGGCATGCGGCACAGATCCGTGAAGCTATCCATATGTATGGCCCGGACTACGGCTTTGACACCACCATCAACCGCTTCGACTGGGACAAGCTGATCGCCAGCCGTACCGCGTACATCGATCGCATTCACACCTCGTACGACAACGTGCTGGGTAAAAATAACGTCGACGTTATCCACGGTTTCGCCCGCTTCGTTGATGCGAAAACGATCGAAGTGAACGGCGAGACGATCACCGCCGATCACATCCTGATCGCCACCGGCGGTCGTCCGAGCCACCCGAACATCCCGGGCGTGGAATACGGCATCGACTCCGACGGTTTCTTCGAGCTGCCAGCCCTGCCTGAGCGCGTTGCCGTGGTAGGCGCGGGATACATCGCGGTTGAACTGGCCGGAGTGATTAACGGCCTGGGCGCAGAAGCGCACCTGTTCGTACGTAAACACGCGCCGCTGCGCAGTTTTGACCCGCTGATTGTCGATACGCTGGTTGAAGTGATGAACACCGAAGGCCCAACCCTGCACACCAACGCCGTACCAAAAGCGGTGGTGAAAAACGCGGACGGAAGCCTGACGCTTGAGCTGGAAGATGGTCGCAGCCAGACCGTTGATTGCCTGATCTGGGCGATTGGCCGTGAACCGGCGAACGATAACTTCAACCTGGGCGTGACTGGCGTGAAAACCGACGAAAAAGGCTATATCGTCGTTGATAAATTCCAGAACACCAGCGTACCGGGCATTTACGCGGTCGGCGACAATACCGGTGCGGTTGAGCTGACGCCGGTCGCCGTTGCGGCGGGTCGTCGTCTCTCCGAGCGCCTGTTTAACAACAAGCCGGACGAGCATCTGGACTACAGCAACATCCCGACCGTGGTCTTCAGCCATCCGCCAATCGGCACCGTCGGCTTAACCGAGCCGCAGGCGCGCGAGCAGTACGGCGACGACCAGGTGAAAGTGTATAAATCGGCGTTCACCGCAATGTATACCGCCGTCACCTCGCACCGTCAGCCGTGCCGCATGAAGCTGGTCTGCGTCGGCCCGGAAGAGAAGATTGTCGGTATCCACGGCATTGGCTTCGGCATGGATGAGATCCTGCAGGGCTTCGCCGTGGCGCTGAAGATGGGCGCAACCAAGAAAGACTTCGATAATACTGTGGCAATCCACCCGACGGCCGCGGAAGAGTTTGTGACCATGCGTTAATCCTGATGCCCCTCCCCGGAGGGGCATTTTTTTTAACATTCATAAATCGTTGCAAAACGAATGCTCCGAAAATAGTGATCTACCGCACATTTCCCTCCCCATCTACCGAAGCGAATGTCTACGCTTATAAGACGCCCGGATAAACCTGTCTTTTGAACACACAACCGGAGGTCCCTATCACCATGTTCAACCAGAAACTACAGGCTACCGAGAACATCGAGTTCGAGATTGCAGAAGAGCTGCGCTACGAGACCGATCCCTGCGAGTTGAAACTGGATGAAATGATTGAGGCGGAGCCGGAACCCGAAATGATCGAGGGGCTACCCGCCTCCGATGCGTTGACGCCCGCAGACCGCTATCTTGAACTGTTCGAACACGTGCAGTCGACGCGGCTGTTTGCGGACAGTAAAACCTTCCCCGACTGCGCGCCGAAGATGGATCCACTGGATATCCTGATCCGCTACCGCAAGGTCAGACGCCACCGGGATTTCGACCTACGCCAGTTTGTGGAGAACCACTTCTGGATGCCGGAAACGTACGGCACAGAATATGTCTCCGACCCGGGACTCTCCCTGAAAGAGCACATTGATAACCTGTGGCCGGTGCTGACGCGCGAGCCGCAGGATCATATTCCCTGGTCTTCCCTGCTGGCACTGCCGCAGGCCTATATCGTCCCCGGCGGGCGCTTCAGCGAGACTTACTACTGGGATTCCTATTTCTCCATGCTGGGGCTGGCGGAGAGCGGCCGTAACGATCTGCTCAAATGTATGGCGGACAACTTCGCCTGGCTGATAGAACGCTACGGACATATCCCCAACGGCAACCGCACCTATTATCTCAGCCGCTCACAGCCGCCGGTCTTTGCGCTGATGGTGGAGCTGTTTGAGGAGGACGGCGTGCGCGGTGCGAAACGCTATCTTGATCACCTCAAAATGGAGTACGCCTTCTGGATGGACGGTGCGGAGTCGCTGCTGCTTAATCAGGCATACCGCAGCGCCGTGCGCATGCCGGACGGTTCACTGCTCAACCGCTACTGGGATGACCGCGATACCCCGCGCGACGAATCGTGGATCGAGGACGTGGAAACCGCGCGCCACTCGGGCCGTCCGCCAAATGAGGTGTATCGCGACCTGCGCGCGGGTGCGGCTTCCGGCTGGGATTACTCGTCCCGCTGGCTGCGCGATCCGTCGCGGCTCGCCAGCATCCGCACGACGCAATTCATCCCAATCGATCTGAACGCCTTCCTGTTCAAACTGGAAAGCGCTATCGCCAACATCTCGGCGTCGAAAGGAGATAAAGAGACTGCAGAGGAATTCCGCCAGAAAGCCAACGATCGCCGCGCGGCGGTAAACCGCTATCTGTGGGACGAGGAGAGCGGCTGTTACCGCGATTACGACTGGCGGCGCGAAGAGCTGGCGCTGTTTTCTGCCGCCAGCATCGTGCCGCTGTACGTTGGCATGGCAACTCACGAGCAGGCGGAACGCCTGTCGGATGCGGTCAAGGCGCGTCTGCTGACCCCGGGCGGAATTCTGGCGACCGAGTACGAAACCAGCGAGCAGTGGGATAAACCCAACGGCTGGGCGCCGCTGCAGTGGATGGCGATTCAGGGATTCAAGCAGTACGGAAACGACTCGCTGGGGGATGAGATCGCCTGGAGCTGGCTGCATACGGTGAACCATTTCTACAAGACGCACCACAAGCTGATTGAGAAGTACCACATCGCCAGCAGCACGCCGCGCGAAGGTGGCGGGGGTGAGTATCCGCTGCAGGACGGTTTCGGCTGGACGAACGGCGTGGTGCGGCGGCTGATTGGGTTGTATGGGGAGCCTTAGGCAGGGTGCGGTCTTTTCCTCCTCGCCCCTCCGGGGAGAGGGCTGGGGTGAGGGGAAAATGTTAGCGAATCACCTCATAAATGGCGCTCTGAATAGACTGCCATTTTTTGGTGGTGGCATCCGGCTGTGACTGCGCGCGGCGTGTGGCCATGTCGAGATCGTGCTGCTGGCGTTTCACTACGGCAGGCACGGTGCAGAACGCTTTGAGATACTCTTTACGTACCGAGGTCAGAGACTCGCCGTTCGACATAGCGTGGCTAAGCGTGTTGATGAAGCGGCGACACGGCTTCTCTTCCACCATGTTTTGCCGGTAGCGTAACATCAGCTCCAGCACGTCGTCATGGCCTGCCGACATCGCCTCTTCGGTCCAGGACAGCTTCCAGTCCATACCGCCCTGCAAAAAGAGCTGGGTCACGCGGGTATCGTTGCGGTTAATGGCCGAGCGGAAATTATTCTCGTCCCAGGTCACCCCCATGCGCGTGAGCGTTTCGCGCGAGGAAGGCGTCTCGCGCATTTCCTGCGGTGGAGCCGCTTCAGCCGCGCTGACGGCCGCTGGCTGCGGCTTGCTGCTGGTCACCAGCCAGAAGCCCCCTGCCACAATGGCAATCACCATAACGCCAACCGCCCCCCATAGCGCACCGGAAATGAGCTGCTCGCGTTGTTCGGGGGTGCGCGGCGCGCGCTGGGTCGGCTTTTCAATGGTGTCACGGACTTCAAACAGATCCCCACCGGTAACCCGATCCATTTTCTGCGCCTTTTCCCAGAAGGTATGCAATTCACTGGCATCTACCGCCATGAATCCTGCCGGATTAACGCGCGTTCTCCCCTCTTCAAACGCGCGTTGAACGGGCCGCGCGATCTGCGCGTAGTAGTTGTCCAGCAGCTGAATTTGCGCCGAGCTTAACGTCTTCTGAACGGTGATGCTGTTGCGGATTTGCCGAATATCGTCGAGAAAGGTTTGCAGCGTTTTGCGTGGTTCAACCAGCAGCGTCAGCATGGACGGGTCGCTGAAAAGCGAAGCGTAATAGCGGCTGAACTCTTTTTTATCCACCAGCATCTGCGCCAGCTCGCTGAACATCATGCCGCTCAGGACATCGTTGATCTCGCCAAGCTTCAGCCAGCGCCTTACGCGGTCAGCGTTAAACAGGGTCTTAAGATGGTTGTTCAGCTTTACCTGATCGGGCCAGGCCTGCTGGATAAGCCCTTTAAGCATCAGCTCAATTGCGCGTACCTGCTTGTGCGCCTGCTGATGCTGGAGTTCGCTGCCCGGTGCCAGCTCCGTGCTATAGGTCAACAGCGGCTGCTGAAGACGAAGATGTTCCAGCGCGGTCACAAACCGCATCGCCGCAATAAGCTGGTTTTCACTCACATCCTGTCCGCTTTCATACTGCGGTACGCGCTGCTGCAGCAGGCGCAGCTGGAGCGTAAATTCCGACATCTCGGCATCATTCAGGTTGAGTTTTTTCGCAACGGCTCCCCAGCCGCCCAAAGCTAATCGCGCGCTGTCGAGTTGTTCCAGAAACCAGCGTGGATCTTTGCCCTCAGAAGCATGTACATTCAGAAGGAGTAAAATTTCCACCGACGCATGGCGAATGACCGCCAGACAGTGTTCAAACTGTTCGCGAATATGGTGTGATGTGCTGAGAGTCATTGTTTTCCTTAAGCGACAACGAAGACATCAGGAATGGGCGCGAGACGCCCTTTATTCTTTTTATTTATACGCGGTTAACCATACCTGACTTTCTGTTGAAATAAAGTGACAACCCTAAAATGATTTAAAATGTTTCAGGAGAATCTGAATGCCGGTTTTAATTACCTCTCGCCTTACCTGTTCGCCCCTGCAGGAACAAGACTGGCCCTTTTTTCTGGCGCTCCAGCAGCACCCGGACGTTATGCGCTTTGTGGCGGAAGACCGCCCTGTCGCGGCGATACGCGAAGCGTTTGATTCGCGCCTGATGCCATGGGCTCCGGGCAGCGCGCACTGGCTTTGCCTCGTCGTACGTGACACCGCCTCACTGACCCCGCTGGGCGTTACCGGGTATATTCATCGGGAGGAGGACTGCGCCGAAGTGGGCTTCCTTTTCGCCCCCGAGGCGCAGGGGAAAGGTTACGGCTTTGAATCCCTGAAGGCGCTTTGCGATTACGCTTTTCTTCAGGGCGGTATACGGCGACTCACCGCCACCGTAACAGCGGGAAACGCTGCTTCAAGACGCCTGCTGGAAAAAGCCCGCTTTCACCTGGAAGGTGAATTACGTGAGAGCTATTATCTTGCGGGGCGCTGGCAAAATGACTGGCTATTTGGTTTATTACAGCAGGAATACCTGAATAATAATTCCTGACCAATAGTAATTTAGCCGATATTTCCGGACGTCGTTTCCTCTTCAGGGTCGCTATTAAGAGGAAACGAATATCAAACGTCATGCGCTGAAAATATTTTCTGCGGCCATTGCGTTAATAAAAAACATCAGGGTCTTTCTCTGAAGAAATATCGTGATGAAAATGGGTTATCGTCTATGGCTGCCTGCGTTCTTTATCGCTGTCAGTGGCAGACACATCCATATTAAGGGTTCCTTAAGAGGTTCCTTCCCCTTAAGTCCGGGCATCACAGGAACATACCGCCTGACACTTCAATACGTTGCGCATTCATCCAGCCCAGCTTATCGCTGAGCAGTGCCGCAATGGCATCACCGATATCGTCCGGTAGACCCACCCGTCCCAGCGCCGTCTGCGAGGCCAGCAACTGATTCAGCTCCGCGTTGTCGCGCACGCGTCCGCCGCCAAAGTCTGTTTCTATCGCGCCAGGCGCAATGATATTGACGGAAATGCCGCGCGCGCCCAGCTCTTTCGCCTGATAGCGCGTCAGCACTTCCATCGCCCCCTTCATGGCCGCGTAGGTCCCTGAGCCCGGCTGGGTAAAACGGGCCAGCCCGCTGGAGACGTTGAGGATACGTCCCCCGTCGTTAAGCAGCGGCAGCAGGCGCTGGGTCAGGAAGAAAGGCCCTTTGAAATGAATGTTCAACGCTTCATCAAACTGGGCTTCCGTCGTGTCGGCATAGGGTGCATATAAACCCGTCCCGGCATTGTTCAATAAATAGTCAAAGGTTTCACGCTGCCAGACGGTCCTAAGGGTTTCCTGAAGCTGTTGGGCAAAATGTTCAAATCCCGTGATATCCCCGACGTTAAGCTGTAATGCCGCTGCGTTGACGCCTTTTTGCTGAATTTCATGCACAACATCCAGCGCTTCCTGCTGGCTACGGTTGTATGTCAGGATGATTCCCGTGCCGTCTGCCGCCAGCTTTAATGCAGCGTTTTTACCCAGACCACGACTACCACCCGTCACTAATGCGATACGTTCACTCATCATAAACCTCGTTTTGGCTGTTAAGGAGATTGAGAAAGAGCTTATTAGGTGATAGAAAATCAATAAAGATGGATTAAAACGCTTCACTGTTTCAGCAGAAACAACAATGAGCTTCGTCTATGGATAAAATTCACGCAATGCAGTTGTTCGTCCGCGTCGCGGAACTGGAGAGTTTTTCCCGCGCAGCCGAAACATTAACCCTGCCAAAAGGCAGCGTCTCACGGCAGATTCAGGCCCTGGAAAACCGGCTTGGCACTCAGCTATTACACCGCACCACGCGCCGCGTCAGCCTGACGCAGGACGGCATGGTCTATTACGAGCGGGCAAAAGATCTGCTGGCAAACCTTGATGAACTCGACGGTATGTTTCAGCACGATCCCTCCAGCATCAGCGGCCGGCTCCGCGTGGATATGCCCGTCGGCGTTGCTCGAAATTTAGTCATCCCCAAACTGCCTGCTTTTCTGCAGCACTATCCTGGCATTGAACTGGAGCTCAGCAGCAGCGATCGTCTGGTGGATGTGATCCGCGAAGGGTTTGATTGCGTGGTACGCGTCGGCACGCTGAAGGATTCAGGGCTGATTGCCCGTCCACTGGGCAAGCTGTCGGTGATTAACTGCGCCAGCCCGGACTATCTGGCGCGTTTTGGCTACCCGGAAACCCTGGACGATTTAGGCTCGCACGCCGTTATTCACTACACCGCTACGCTGGGAACACGCCCACAGGGCTTTGAGTTTTATAACGGCAGTACAACACAGTGGATAAAAACGGGCGGGGTCTTAACCGTCAACAGCACGGAAACTTACCAGGCTGCCTGTCTCGCCGGACTGGGCATTATTCAGGTGCCGCGGGTTGGGGTGCGCGATTTACTGCGCGCGAAGAAGCTGATTGAGATCCTCCCGCAATACCGGGCCGAAACGATGCCTGTTTCCCTGATTTATCCCCACCGGCGCAACCTCTCCCGCCGGGTCCATCTGTTCATGGAGTGGCTAACCGAACTCACAAAAGCTTACGTGGACTAGTCGCAAGCTATAATTCAATAACATCCAGCCAAACGAAAAGGAAAAGACGCGTGACGCCGGAAAACAACCCGCAACGACCCACCCAACATTTAGAGTATGAGCCCGTCAAAAAGATGGAAACCGGGCCCGAAGAGGCCAAAACGCCAGGTACCGCCAGCAAAGCGCTGGGGACCGTCACTGGCATCGCCGCGAGAATTCAGCAGTTTCCCATGGTGGCGCATCTGATACGCGCAACCGAGCGCTTTAATGACCGCATGGGAAACCAGTTTGGTGCCGCCATCACCTATTTTTCCTTCCTGTCTATGATACCGATCCTGATGGTGTCGTTCGCGGCAGCCGGTTTTGTCCTCGCGTCGCACCCGACGCTACTGCAGGATATCTTCAATAAGATCCTGAATAACGTCAGTGACCCGACCCTTGCCAGTACGCTCAAAAGCACTATCAATACCGCCGTTCAGCAGCGTACCACCGTCGGCATCGTCGGTTTGCTGATTGCCCTTTACTCCGGCGTTAACTGGATGGGCAACCTGCGCGAGGCCATTCGCGCCCAGTCGCGCGACGTCTGGGAGCGTAAGCCGCAGGACCAGGAGAAAATCTGGGTCAAGTATCTCCGCGATTTTGTTTCGCTGATTGGCCTGCTGGTCGCGCTCATCGTGACGCTTTCCATTACCTCCGTGGCGGGCTCGGCGCAGCAGATGATCATCTCCGCGCTCTATCTGGATTACATCGAATGGCTGAAGCCCGCCTGGCGCGGCATTGGGCTGGCTATTTCCATCTTCGCCAACTACCTGCTGTTCTTCTGGATCTTCTGGCGCTTGCCCCGCCATCGTCCGCGCAAGAAGGCGCTGCTCCGCGGCACATTGATTGCGGCGATCGGCTTTGAGGTGATCAAAATCGTGATGACTTACACCCTGCCGTCACTGGTTAAATCCCCCTCCGGCGCGGCGTTTGGCTCGGTGCTTGGACTGATGGCCTTCTTCTACTTCTTCGCCCGCCTGACCCTGTTCTGCGCGGCATGGATTGCCACCGCCGAGTACAAAGGCGACACGCGAATGCCCGGCAAAACGCACCGCTAGCCCCGCCATCGGGCTGAAATTTCAGCCCGATTCATCATTTCAGCATATAAATCCAGCCCGTAACTTTTATTTAACCGAAAACCAGTTTAATTGACTGATATTTAAAATCTGTGAAGCATTTCATAGACGTGTTTTGGCTGGTCTGAAAATTATCCGCTTTTTGCTGTTTTTATCACCGGGTCGCGGCTTTGTTACAGATTGAAATGTCGCTTTTGCTGTGCGTAATATGGCCTTTCGTTCGACAAAAATAAGAAAATATTATGCAAGCAACCGCCACCACACTCGACTCAGAAACGGAAAACGTTCCGGTAAATTCGCGCAATAAAGTCGTCGTCGCATCGCTGATTGGCACCGCCATTGAGTTCTTCGACTTCTATATTTATGCCACCGCCGCGGTCATCGTATTCCCGCACATTTTCTTCCCGCAGGGCGATCCGACGGCGGCCACGCTGCAGTCTCTGGCGACCTTTGCGATTGCGTTTGTTGCGCGTCCGATTGGCTCTGCGCTGTTTGGACACTTTGGCGATCGCATTGGCCGCAAAGTCACGCTGGTGGCCTCGCTGCTGACGATGGGGATCTCCACCGTAGCCATCGGCCTGCTGCCGACCTACGAAACCATCGGTATTCTGGCGCCGGTCCTGCTGGCGCTGGCGCGTTTTGGGCAAGGTCTGGGGTTGGGTGGTGAATGGGGCGGCGCGGCGCTGCTGGCCACCGAGAACGCCCCGGCGCGCAAGCGCGCGCTGTATGGCTCATTCCCGCAGCTTGGCGCTCCGATTGGCTTCTTCTTTGCCAACGGGACGTTCCTGCTGCTCTCCTGGCTGCTGACGGATGAACAGTTCATGAGTTGGGGCTGGCGTATTCCGTTTATCTTCTCAGCCGTGCTGGTGCTGATTGGCCTGTATGTGCGTGTTTCTCTGCATGAAACGCCTGTCTTCGCGAAAGTGGCCGCGGCGAACAAGCAGGTAAAAGTACCGCTGGGTACGCTTCTGACCAAACACGTTCGCGTGACCGTGCTGGGCACGTTTATCATGCTCGCCACCTATACGCTGTTCTACATCATGACCGTCTACTCCATGACGTTCAGTACCGCCGCTGCGCCGGTTGGGCTGGGGCTGCCGCGTAACGAAGTGCTGTGGATGCTGATGATGGCGGTGATCGGCTTTGGCGTGATGGTTCCGATTGCCGGCCTGCTGGCGGATAAATTCGGTCGTCGTGCAAGCATGATTACCATCACCACGCTGATCGTTCTGTTTGCCCTGTTCGTCTTCCCGCCGCTGCTGGGTTCAGGTAGCCCGGCGCTGGTGATGGCCTATCTGCTGATTGGCCTGAGCCTGATGGGGCTGACCTTCGGCCCGATGGGCGCGCTGCTGCCCGAGCTGTTCCCGACTGAAGTACGTTATACCGGCGCGTCGTTCTCCTATAACGTCTCGTCTATTCTGGGTGCGTCCGTTGCGCCATATATCGCCACCTGGCTGCAGGCAAACTATGGTCTGTTCTATGTGGGCGTCTATCTTGCGGCCATGGCGGCGCTGACGCTGATTGCGCTGCTGCTGACGCACGAGACGAAGCACCAGGCTCTGTAATTCACTGCGGCCTGATGCCCTCACCCCGGCCCTCTCCCACAGGGAGAGGGAGAAAGGGAGCTATTTCTTCATCTGCGACAAAATGGTCCGGCACTGATTCGCCTCGCCCTCTGACGGCGAAATCAGTGCCAGCAGCGCTGCGGCTGGGGTAACCAGCGTCGCAAGGGCCGCAGCCACGGCACCGCGCGCAATCAGCGGCCCTGGCTTCACGCCCGCCTGCGGATTTTTGAAGGTCCCGCGCACGTACAGCGGCGAGCGCAGCGTGATAATACGGATCCCCTTACTCTCCGGGTCAATCGTCAGATCAAGCTGCTCCGAAGCCATGCTGGCGGTACCGGTCACGTTAATCACCGCGTTTTCCGTGTCGAAGGCAAAAATCTGCGGGCGCGCCACGCCGTTCACCAGATCCAGATTGGCCGCCGCGCAGTTCACCCGCACCTCGTCATCGCCGAAGATTTGCCCGATAATGTAGTTCCCGACGTTCAGCCCCAGGATCTCCATCAGGTTTCGGCTCACCAGCCCGTCGTTCATCAGCAGCTTCAGGTTTCCGTTGCCGCTGCCCAACAGCGCCGCCACCGAGTTACCCACGCCGCGAATGTCGGCATCACCGTTCATTTCACCGAGGGTTTTCTGCATCAACTCTACGTTCGGCATCAGCTCTTTAAGCTTCAATCGACGCGCCTGGATCTCCGCCCGTCCCTGCATCGGCTTCTTATCGCCTTCCAGGTGAATGTTCGAGGAAATCGTCCCACCCGCCATGCCGAACTTCAGTGGCTGAAGGCGCAGGTCGGCGTTTTTGAGGAGGATATGGGTCGAAAGATTGCTGATCGGCAGCGTACTGCCATGTTCAATTTTCCCGCCTTTGAAACGTACATCCGCATCCATCACGTTCCATTTGTCGGTTTCGAAACGATCGTAAGGCAATACTTTACCCGCAGGCTGAACGTCCTTTTTGACCTCTTTGGACTTTGTGCCTTTGCCCGAATCCACGCCAATCAACGGACCAAGATCGGCCAGACGCAGCTGACGGGATTCAACATCCCCTTCCAGCTTCGGGCGCGGTTTTCCGGTGGTGTAGGTCAGCGTGCCGTGGATGTCGCTGTCGCCAATGCGGCCATTAAAATCCCGGTAGTCAAAAACGGACGATTTTTCGGTATCGATTTTGGCGACCAGATGCCCGTCCGTTTCGAATGGCGGGGTATCCGGCAGCAGTACGCCGGTCAGTTCATACAGCTCGCCCAGCGAATCACCGGCAAATTTAAGCTGAAGGTCGACGCCGCCCATGTTCATCGGGTCGTTAACCGTTCCCACGAACGCCACGCGGGTGTTACCGGAACGGAAGTCCGCCTGCACCGGGAACGGCGTGCCCTCGCTCCGTAGCGCCAGCATGCCGCCAATTTTCCCTTTACCGCTGAGAGGCTGATCGTTGTAGCGTCCTTTTGCCGTCAGGCCGAAGACATAGTCACCTACGCTTGCCGCGTCGCCTTTTGCTTTCGTGCCCGTGACCTCGCTAAACGGCAGCGGTTTGCCCAACGGATCGACCAGGATCTCCACATCCGCCTTGCTGACCTTATCGTCGATGGCGATCCGTCCGCGATCGAAAAGAATATTGTCGAGACGGAATGACCAGGAAGAAGGCTGGGCATTCGGATCCTTGTCGCCATCGCTGGCAAGGTTAAACGTCCAGTTGTTGGTTTTTTCTGAGAGTCGGATCAGACGCGCATCAGGCTGCTGAAGTTTGATCCACGGCAAATAGACCGTTTTGGTCAGCAGCGCTAACGGCGCTAGCGTGGCCTCCACGCGCGGCAGGTGGACCATGGTGACGTCCGGGATGTCCGGCGGGTTACCGAGAATGATGTCGTCGGCGTGGACGTGCGGCCAGGGGATCCAGCTTCGCCAGCCGGGCTCCTCTTTCTGACGCTCCCACACTACCCCTAAATCACCGCGTATGGCGAAGGGGCGGTTCAGTTCGGTTGAGACTTTCTGGTTGATGGTCGGCTTGAGACGGTTCCAGTCAAACGTCGCAATAATGATGGCGACGACCACGATCAACAACAAGAAAATCCCTGCTGTCCAGGAGATTACCCTGGTTGTTCTTGTCATTTTTATCCCCTTTCCTGATGACCTGTCCTGTAAAACTATAGTCCAGACAAAGGGAAGCGGGCTTATCAGAGGGTAGTTATCACGCTATCGAGGCGATCCATGGGTACCGGTCGGGAGAGGAAATAGCCTTGCGCCGCCGCGGCAGGCGAGCTTTGCACATCACGCCACTCTTCCAGCGTTTCCACACCTTCAACAATCACGCCCTGGCAATAGCGGTTCATCAGCTGTAATAACAGCGTAAACAGATTCCGACCTTCCGGGGTCTGACGCAGCATAATGAACAGATCGCGGGCCACTTTAATGTAGTCGTAGCGCACCTCACTCAGGGCGGAGAAATTCGCCATGCCGGTGCCAAAGTCATCCAGCCACAGCGGGCCGTATTCGCATATCGAAGCAAACGAGGAATCCTGCGGCAGACGGACATGCTCCACCAGCTCAAAGCGCATCCACGGCAGGGTGGCGATCAGCTCCTGCAATTTTGCGTTCTGCCGCAGCGCCAGCAGGGTTGGGCCGTCGACGTTCACCGAGGCGAGGATATCGTGCTGTTCGAAAAAGGGCTGCTTCGTCGCCAGCATGCGAAGCTGTTCTTCCAGCACATCCAGACGCTGGCGAACGGCAACTTCGGCAAAATAGCGATCCGGCGCGATGCGCTGAGTGGGGTTTGAGGGGTGCGTAACGACGGTCAAAATTTCAATTGCCATCAGTCGACCATCTGTTCGGTAGATCGGCTGATAGGTGTATGCACGCTCACATTGCAGCCAGTAGCGATGCTCCTGCAAGTTCTCAATACTTGCCTCAGGCGTAGTGCTCAGCCGCTGGATAACCTGCTCTGACTTCATTTCAGATGTCCTGTTGTTGGGATAGCCTTTCTGGACTCGTCACAGGATTATCGGCGCGACAATTGAGAACTTTATGTTCAATTCACCGGGAAAATGAAATTAAGATGACAGAAATGCGCGGGAACACGCGCTGGCTCAAATAAAATAATGGAACGTTGTTTTAATATAGTTGACCGGTTAATTCACTCAGCGCACACTGCTGATAATTCTTCTGTTCAGGTTCACGACTATGTCCAAAAAAATTGCCGTGATTGGCGAATGCATGATTGAACTGTCACAAAAAGGCGCTGAAGTCAGCCGCGGATTTGGTGGCGATACGTTAAACACGTCCGTTTATATTGCCCGCCAGGTCGCGCCTGAGGCGCTCACCGTGAATTACGTTACCGCCCTGGGAACGGACAGCTTCAGCCAGCAGATGCTGGAGGCGTGGCAGAGTGAACATGTTGAAACGTCGCTGATTCAGCGTATGGAAAACCGCCTCCCGGGACTTTATTACATCGAGACCGACAGCACCGGCGAACGCACGTTTTATTACTGGCGTAACGAAGCCGCGGCCAAATTCTGGCTGGAGAGCGACGCGGCTGCGGCCATCTGCGAAGAGCTGGCGACCTTTGACTATCTCTATCTGAGCGGGATTAGCCTTGCGATTTTAAGCCCCACCAGCCGTGAAAAGCTGCTGTCGCTGCTGCGCGAATGCCGTGCTAACGGCGGCAAGGTCATTTTCGATAACAACTACCGCCCGCGCCTGTGGGGCAGCCGCGAAGAGACGCAGCAGGTTTATCAGCAGATGCTGCAGTGCACGGACATCGCCTTCCTGACGCTCGATGATGAAGACGCCCTGTGGGGTGAAAAGCCGGTTGAGGACGTAATTGCACGTACGCACGCAGCTGGCGTGAGCGAAGTGGTGATTAAGCGCGGCGCGGAGTCGTGCCTGGTCGCGATTGCGGGTGAAGCGGTGGTTGAGGTCCCTGCGGTGAAGCTGGCCAAAGAGAAAGTGATTGATACCACCGCGGCGGGGGATTCCTTCAGCGCGGGCTACCTGGCGGTACGCCTGACAGGGGGAACGCCGGAAGCGGCGGCACAGCGTGGGCACCTGACGGCCAGCACGGTGATTCAGTATCGCGGGGCGATTATTCCGCCCGAGGCGATGCCTGTTTAAGTAAGGTGCGGGCTGATGCCCTCACCCTAACCCTCTCCCACAGGGAGAGGGAATGTTTAAGCATTACTGCCCCTGCGGAATATCCGTCGCGTCCGGATGTAAATCATCCGCCGTGGCGGCCTGCGCTGGCTGCGGCGCGGTAGCCATAATGGAATCCCAGGTCGTCTGAAGTTCCTTCATGTCATATTCCGGTTCGCCCTTCGGCTGCAGGAGGATCAACGCCATCTCCTGTGACAGCTGCTGACGGAGGTCCTGATTGAGCATCTCGACGGTCAGACCGTTCAGGAAGTCCTGACGCAGCTTCTGGTACTGTTCCGGCGCAATGTCCACCACCTGATTCTGCAGGGAGCGAATACGCTGGCTGATCAGAATGTCGGTATCGGCACGTGCGTAGGTCGCAAACAGCTTCTGCAGCTCGAGTTTTTTCTGAGCCACGAGAGCATTGAATTCCTCTTCGGAAAGCCCCTCTTTACGCACTTTTGCCAGCTCTTTCGCGACCACGCCCAGATTGGCATTCAGCTTATCGCCCGGCGATTCAACGTTAATGGCACACTGCGCGCGCTGGAACAGCACGCGGCAGTCAAAGCCAAGACCGATATTCTTGACGTTGTTCTTGCTCAGCGTCTGCTGAACGTGCCAGAACAGCGCCTCACGCGCCAGATCGGCACGCCAGTAGCGCAGCATTGCCGCGGACTCACGGATGGGCTGCCAGGCGTTATCCCACATGACGGAGAGGCGATCCTGACGCACGGCGTCCGTCATAATGCTGACAGGCTCTGCACGCAGCGGAGAGAGCGTCGGGACAGGGGCTGGTGTTTCACGCTTACCTTTCAAATCACCAAACGCTTTGTTGATCTGCTCCACCACCGCGCGGCTGTCCACGTTACCTACCACGATCAGCGTCATGGCGTCCGGGGTGTACCACTTCTGGTAGAACGATTTTACCTGTTCGGCATCGACCGGCTGTTTCAGCGGTTCGGCCGGGTCATGTCCCAGTAACGTTGAGCCCTTCAGGCGGTAGCGCCACCAGCCCTCTTTGGTATCTCCGGGCCAGGTCGCCACCATGTCACTGTTGCTCAACGCATAGTTAACGGTGTCCGGCGTAATCGCCAGATTGCCAGAGGCATCGGAGAGATACGTAAGCGCTTCTTTCAGCAGGTCGTTACGGTTATTAGGCAGGCTCAGGTTAAACATGGTGTAGTCATACGAGACAACAGCCGGAGGAAGCGGGCGCTTCGGATCGATGGCCTGCTGCCAAAGTGAACGCACCTGAACCGCTTGCAGGCTGCCGCTCTGCGTGAGCGCCAGCCGGGGAATAAAATGGCTAAAACCGGTTTGCTGGGTGCTTTCCGTGAGGGAACCGGTATTAATGGACAGACGGATTTCTATACGGTCACTGGGACGTTGCGGAGTGGCTAACACCTGCCACTGAAAACCGTTCGCTAATGTCCCTTGTTGCCAGGCCGGGTCTGGCTGGAGCGCATCTGCCTGCACATAACTGGCTGCTGCCATCATCAGCAAACCGCCGGTTAAGAGTCGAATTTTTGTGCCCTGCATGTGAACCCCTGATCAACATTCCTGGTTAAAAAAGAGTGCCTCGCGACGCGCTTCACTCTTAAAGATGACGATGAAAACACGTCGATTAGACCGCGCGTTCGGCAAAACGTCACGGTCCGAAGTGAAATATACCCAAAAAAATCTTGTCGAATTATGACAGGTACGAACAGTTATTATGCGCAGGAGCCCGCATCCCGACAAGGGAATACGGGCATTTGTGACAAGATTAAGAGGTTAAGCCAGGATTTTTGCTGTCAGTTGAACGATTATTCAGAGTATCGTCGAGCTTTTTGTGATCCAGCTCTTTCACCCATTTCGCCACCACCACCGTTGCCACGCCGTTACCCACCAGGTTGGTTAACGCACGGGCTTCTGACATGAAGCGGTCGATACCCAGAATCAACGCCAGACCCGCCACCGGCAGGTGACCTACAGCTGAAATGGTGGCAGCCAGCACGATAAAGCCGCTGCCCGTCACGCCTGCTGCGCCTTTAGAGGAGAGCAGGAGCACCACCAGCAGGGTAATCTGATGGAAAATATCCATATGGCTGTTGGTCGCCTGAGCGATAAACACGGCCGCCATCGTCAGGTATATCGAGGTGCCGTCCAGGTTGAAGGAGTAGCCCGTCGGGATCACCAGCCCGACCACCGATTTACGGCACCCCAGCTTTTCCATCTTGTCGAGCATACGCGGCAGCGCCGATTCTGAAGAGGAGGTCCCCAGAACAATCAGCAGCTCTTCACGGATGTAACGAATAAATTTGAAGATGTTGAAACCCGTCGCGCGGGCGATGGAACCCAGCACCACGACTACGAAAAGGATACAGGTTATATAGAAGCAGATAATCAGCTGACCCAGCTGCACCAGCGTACCGACGCCATACTTACCGATGGTGAAGGCCATCGCACCAAAAGCACCGATCGGCGCCAGGCGCATGATCATATTGATGATGCCGAAGATCACCTGCGAGAAGCTTTCGATTACGTTAAAGATAAGCTGGCCTTTGCTGCCCAGACGGTGCAGGGCAAAGCCAAACATCACGGCGAACAGCAGCACCTGGAGGATGTTTCCGCTGGCGAACGCGCCAATGACGCTGCCCGGTATTACGTCCAGCAGGAAGGCTACCACGCCCTGATCCTTCGCCTGCTCGGCATATACCGCGACCGCTTTGGCATCAAGCGTTGACGGGTCTACGTTCATCCCCGCGCCTGGCTGCACCACGTTGACGATGATCAGACCGATAATCAGCGCAAGTGTACTGACCACTTCAAAATAGAGAAGCGCCACTGCACCGGTACGACCGACCGCCTTCATGCTTTCCATGCCAGCGATGCCCGTTACTACGGTACAGAAGATCACCGGAGCGATGACCATTTTGATGAGCTTAACGAACGCGTCGCCAAGCGGTTTCATTTGCGCGCCCAGCTCAGGGTAATAGTGACCCAGCAGAATACCGATGGCGATGGCTGTCAGGACCTGGAAATAAAGACTTTTGAAGAGTGAGGTTTTCATAAGGTGTCCTTGGGAAGAAAAACCACAGGCTTTGTAAGGTTATGGTTAACCTGCGGCTTTAAAATAACACCCACATAACAGGACAGAAATAAACTCAGTTCAAATTTGAAACACAAATGTTAAGAACTTTGAGCTGGCTCGCACAAGCCAGCAACAAAATTACACTTTTGCGTTATTGTCAGCACCAGAAAGGTATCGTTCTTCAAAGATATCCGAAGGGACTGCGGGGGCAAAAAGGAAGCCTTGTCCGCTCTCCACGCCCGCCTCCGCAAGCCAGGCGCGTTGCGCTTCGGTTTCAATCCCCTCGGCAATAAGATGGAGGTTGAGGCTACGCGCCATCTGGATAATCGCCTGCACCATGCTGCTGTCGCCCGGCAGACCTTCGACAAACGCTTTGTCAATTTTGAGCACATCTACCGGAAGGGTTTTCATGTGCTGAAGCTGACGCAGCCCGGCGTATCCCATGCCAAAATCGTCCAGGGCAATGCGAATACCGGCATTACGCAGCGGTTTCAGAATCGCGACCGCCTGATTAGGATCGTCGATGCGTCGGCTCTCCGTCACTTCCAGAGTTAACGTATCAGGTTTGATTCGGTAACGATGGATCAGCTCCAGCATCTCTGAAACCATGGTCGGGTGCATAAGCTGCATAGCAGACAAATTAACCGACAGCGGCAGCGTCACGCCGCGCTCCTGCCAGGCGGCCAGCTGACGGCAGGACTCTTCCAGCACCCAGTAGCCGACGGTAACCATCAGGCCGCAGGACTCAATGCGCTCAATCAGCCCTTCCGGCAGTTCCCATGAACCATCCGGCTGCTGCACGCGCAGCAGTGCCTCGGCGCTTTTCACTTCTCCCGTCAGCAAATTCATCTGCGGCTGTAGCCAGAGGGCAAACTGCCGGTTATCCAGCGCGGTCAGGATGTCGCTCTCTTCCGTCAGGCGCTGCTGCGCCTTTTCCATCTGCTCCGGTTCAAAGAACTGGATCTGATTTTTCCCTTTGCGCCGGGCGGTAAACGCCGCCGAAAACGCGCGACGATAAAGCTGCTCCGCCGTTAAATCACCATAGTACATGGCGATACCGATACTGGCGCTCGGACGAAGCTGGATACCCTGAATGGGCAACCGCTCATTAATGACAGTGAGTACTTGCTGACCTAAGGTGATCGCATGCCACGGTTCTTTTACGCCGTTGGCAATCACCACCAGATCGTAACCGCTGACCTGGGTCAGCACCATGCGCGGGGCAAGGACAGATTTGATCTTTTCCACCAGGGTGAGCAGCAGCATTTCACGCTGGCTCTCCTGAAGTACGCCAGCCGTGTCCTGCAAGGTTTCACAGGCGATAACCATCAGCGCCGTGGTTTGCTGGCGGGCAACGGTCTGCTCCAGCATCGCCATCAGGAAGGCTTTATTGGGGAGCTCCGATACCGGAAAACGGGTGGCGCTGCTGTTTAATTCATCCTGCTGACGCTGGATGCGCTGCTGGTTGAGGTTGTAGCTGCGCACCAGCATACCTATCTCATCGTCATGATGCAGACGCGGCAGCTCAAGCTGATGTCCCATCTGATCCTGCGGCGCAAGCGTATTCAGCTCACGGGCGATACGGCGCAGCGGATGAACAATCAGCCGGTTAATGCACCAGGTGAGCGCCACGCTGAGAATAAGCGTCATAAGTAAGCAAGTGGTCACTAACGTAACCACCCAGCTCATGACGAATTTATACATGCGGTAGGAGTCCGCCTGCAAAACCAGGTAGGCCAGCGGCTGCGGATTCGCAGGGCGTTCAAGCGAATAAACGGGAAGCGAAATTTGCACCGGTAGTTCAAACAGGCGCATCACCATCATCGGGACGGGACGCTCCGGGATAAAGCTCATCCGCAGCGCCTGAAACTGGTTGGGCAAGACGACATCGGCGCGGCTAACGACGCCGGCAGGCTGAATGCGTTTTAAAATGGTTTCCGCTTCTGGAATATCCCCTTTCAGGATAGAGGCTGAAAGCGGGCCGCGCACCGAGCGGGCAATACTTTCTAACTGCGAAGCCGTGTTATAGCGATTCTGCTGTACGGAATGAAACAGCAAAATTACGCAGAAGAGCAGGACAAACAGCATAGTGACGGCAGAGACCATCGCCATCTGTTTGATTGTTAAGGAACGGCTGACACGCAAAATGACTCTCCACAAAACTCGAAGCGCAGGGCGCGCCAGGGTGTAAACCCGGCGCGCCTGAGTATACCCGATTGCCGCGCTATTAAGAGAGACTTACAAATGGATTAAGGAAAATCCGATTACCAGTCCGCGTAAGGGATGAGCGGCTGCGGCGGTAAGTCCATATCGCCCTGCCAGCCTGCGGCAGAGTAGCGCACATAGATCAGCGCATGGCTTGGGGTATAGTCTTTCGCCTCCTGAATATCCACGCCCATGCCTACAAACCAGTTGGACGTTACGCGGCGTTCGATAATGGCCCGCGCGGTATAACCCGTGCCCGAGGAACTGCTGCCGGTTTCCATCACGCCCCGGTCGGTATAGCGGTCTGGCTCATCGGTCGGGATCAGATTCTGAATCGGGTAGCGCAGTTCGTCTTTGGTTTTAGAGTGAGACCAGGAGACCGAGCCACCCAGCTCCCAGGACCAGTTCTCCGTGCGTTTACGCCAGGTCACCGGCAGTGCGAAGGAGACGTACTCCTGCGGACTGTAGTAACCGCCCTGACCCAGGGTATACCCGCTCAGGTCTTTGTCGTAGTGCCAGAGCATATTGGAGACGCCGACCGTCAGGCGTTCATTGTTTTTATTAATGAGCTTGTAGTAGTAACCCGTCATCCAGCGGACGCGCCAGTTATCCTCAACATTTTTACCCGTCAGCGTTTCCGCATTCAGGCTCGACCAGATGCCGTTCGCTTCACCTTTGTCATAGCTCATGCTTACGCCGCCACCGGTGGCACGTACGCCGCCCCAGGTGGTGCCGGTGTTAGTATCTTTTTGCCCGGCAAAGGCCAGCAGAGAGCTAGAGATTGGGCGGCGATGGGCGTTTACGGTATAGCCGATGGGGCCCAGATCGCTGCTGTAGCTGATGCCGCCCACCACGTCGACAACGTCAAAGCCCATCGGCGTGGTGCCAATATCCATCGCCCAGGTTTTATTCTGCCAGCCGACGGCAACGCTTGCGCCATTGTCGGACTGATGGGTATTGCCGCTACACGGTGTTTCGTAGCAGGTCCCCCATTTAGGATCGTAGGTCCCGTTATTGTTATCAAATGAACCAGCGTCCATGTTGACCAGATCGCTTCTGAAGAACATGCGCCCGTCAGAGAGCGGGGCATCCACCTGGAGCATGGTGGTGTGCGCTTTCAGGTCGGAATAGCCGCCCGTGCCGCTGGAGCCCCAGTAGTCGTGCTGCAGCGTGACGTTAACATCCTGCTGACGGTACAAGTCACCGGCATCACTGCGCACGCCGCGTTTCAGCCAGTCGTCTTTTTCATCGTTACGCGTCAGACGAGTGAAACTGTCGTTATCCACCGGACGCGTCGTGGTGATGCCAGACGACACCATCGCGTCTTTGTAGGTTTCCAGTGCCTGCTGAGGCTGCCCGTTCTGCGCCTGGAAACGCGCGGCATCACGCAGCACCAGCGCGTTTTCCATGGAGCCGGGCTGCGATTTAGCCTGCGGAATAATTTTATTGAAGGTCTGTTCTGCGGCGGCGGAATCGCCCAGACCCGCCTGCGCCATCGCGATGCGGCGCTGCATATTGAGCGACAGCGGCTGACCGTTTTGCGCGGCGGGCAGCTTCGCCAGCTCCGAGCGCGCGGCATCTTTGTTACCCTGAGCGCTATAAATCTCGGTCAGGCCGAGGATGGCGTCTTCGTTCTGCGGTTCACGCTGCAGAACGGCGTTGTACGTCGTTTTTGCCGAGTCCAGATCGCCACGCTGCTGCGCCCAGTCCGCCAGCGTCAGGTCGATGCGGGTGGAGGTTGGCTGCTGGCGCAAAAGGTTTTCAGCCTCCTGCTCTTTGCCGCTGTCGCGCAGACGGTTGGCGGTTTCCAGCACCTGGTTACTTTGCAGACGGTCGGCAAGCTCCTGAATATTGCCGTTCCACTGGCTTCGCGGCAGCGTATCCAGATGCGCCAGCGCGGCGCGGTCCTGATCGTTTCCGGAAAGATAGAGCCCGTTAGCATAAACCTGATCCGGGTCGGACGGTTTCTGGCTGGCAAGCTGACGCATAAGGGTATCCGCCTGGCTTCGCTGACCCGCGCTGTAAAGATCGCGCGAGAGACGATAGGTTATCCATACATCGCCGGGAGAGAGCGCCAGACGACGACGCTGAATCTCTGCCGCCTGAGCGTATTTCCCCTGATTTTCAAGCTGCTCGGCCTGGGCGGAGAGCTGTTCGTTGGTCAGGCTACGTTCAATATCATCTATGCTTCTGCGCTGGCTGGCGGAGAGAGACTGGATAAACTGCGAGGCCTTCTCCGGGGACTGCGCGCGGTAAATATTGGCCAGACCGCGGACCGCATTGCTGTTGCCGCTGTCCATTCGCAGCGCCTGACGGTAATAACGCTCCGCCGCCTCGTTATCTTTACGCGCCGCGGCGGCGTCGCCCAGCCCCAGCACGGCATAGCTGTCGGTATTGTCGATACTGCGTGCCTGCTGATAGTAACGCTCCGCCTGCGCCGGGTTATTTGCCTTCAGCGCCGCATCGCCCTGCTGGATCAGCAGCCAGTAGCGGTTAACCTTCAGCAAACTGTCCCATTTACCCCGGTTATCGCTCTGGGGGTCGAGGGCAATTGCCTTTTCAAACTGTGCCACCGCGCGGGCGCGGTCGCCTTTCTGGGAATAAGCCTGTCCCAGGGCACCCACCGCTTCACTGTCGGCATGGTTGGCGCTGACGGCTTTTTGCAGCTCCGCCACCGCCTTACTGCCCTGCCCGGCATCCACCGCCGCCAGCCCTTCCGCTTTCGCGCGGAATGCAGGGTCAGCGAGCTGTTTTTGCTGGGCTTCAAGCTGGGCACGCGCCGCCGCGACGCTATCACCGTCGCTGAATACGCTCAGGTATTTTTGCAGCGCGCTAACGCTCGCGCTGCTGGCAGGCTGGTCTTTGATTTGGTCATACCACATATCAGACGCCTGGCTGCGCCCGTTGGTGGATTTGGCCATCTCCTGCAATAGCGCAAAACCTTCGTCACGGCGTCCGCTCTGGAACAGAAGCTGGGACAGCGTCGCCTGCAGCTGGGTATTTCCGGGGCTGCTGCTGTTTATTTTCTTGAGCTGGTTAATGGCTGCATTCCGGCGAGCAGGATCTTTCGCCACCACGTTCCAGTATTCCGTCGCCACGTCGCCGCCCGGTGGGTTGCCGTCAAACAGCTTGTCATAGGCTGCAATCGCCTCCTGCGTGTGTCCCGTGGTGGCGAGCAATCGCGCCTGCTGGAGCTGCTGGCGGCCATCCGGAGTGGAAAGCAGCATCGTATTGCGTGATGACTGGTACGCGCTCGAGCCCGGCGCGATCCCTTTCAGACGGTCCAGCTCTTTTTGCGCGCCGGCGTTATCGCCCTGGCGCAGCAGGTAGCGAAAGCGTGCGGCAATAACGTCAGGGTTGTTCGGGTCAATCAGCTCAAGACGATAAAGCGACTGACGAACCAAATCCTCACGCTGTGTCGATTCGCCCAGCCGAACCTGTTCCAGCAGCTGTTTCTGCTGCGGAGAGTTGGCGGCCTCAGCCATCGGCATCAGTGCCAGGCCAAGCGATAAAGTGAGTAGATTTATTGTGAACTTGCGCATTCCTGGCCCCAATCCGGTATTAATTCACCTTTTGCGGTGAAGCGAAAACGATGCTGATCCCATCCTTGCCCAAAGAGAGTCAGCACGTAGCTGTAATAGGCATTATTATCGGGAAAATGGTCTGCAACGCGCTGGCGCTGAACCGCCTGGGCATCACGTTGTTGTAAAAACGGCAGCATGGCGGCAGAGAACCCGACCGGACCATTCCCGGTGCGTTTCCCCGTCGCCACATCCACTTTCTCCGGCGGCACACCCCGTTTCATTGTCTTGGCCGCCATCGGCTGGAACAGCGTCAGCAGCCGGGCTTTCTGAGGGTCTTTATCACTCATCATTCCCACCCAGAGATAAACGCGGATGGCGTCGTAGCCGCCCACCAGCGATTTATCCTGCTGCAACCGCCAGCCTTTGTTTTTCTGATACTGCACCCAGTCCGGCGAAAAACCTTTCGGCGCACTCTCCAGCAGCAGGCGCTGATTGGTTTCACGAAGCGTGGTCCACGGGGTACCAAAACGCGTGAAATAACTCGCTAGCTGCGGAGGAAGATAGCTGGGATTAAAGCGCCATACGTTCTCATCGGCAAAGCCGACTTTACCGGGAAGCAGCATTGCGCCGAGCCCCGGGACTTTCACCACTTCATCGCTGACAATGCGTTTCAGCAGCGCTTTACCCGTGCGGGTATAGTCCGGATGTTTCCACAGTCGACCCGCTTCGAGCAGTGACCAGGCGATCCAGACATCGGCGTCAGAGGCGGAGTTGGTATCAATCACCGCCCACGTCTCTTTATCTTTCTGACCCCATAGCCAGGCAGGCAGATGGTCGTTGAGATCGCCGCTGGCAAGATTATCGCGCGTCCACGTCAGCAGCTGGTCAAAAGATTTGCGATCGTTCGCCGCCAGGGCAAAGAACAGGGCGTAGCTTTGCCCTTCCGAGGTCGTAATTTTGCGCGTGTCGCTGGGATCAACGACACGCCCGCCCTCGCTGATGTAGTCCTTTTTAAACTGCTCCCATGCAGGCCAGGTACAGGCGGCGCGAAGAGGTAGCGCCGCCAGCATCACCGCTGCTAATGCACACCAGCGAAAGGCTTTCATCACATCTTACTCATCCGGGTTCAGACGACGACGGCTGATGATTCGCAGCAGACGCCACAGCACCCATGCCAGCAAGACCACGCTAACCGCAGCCAGGATGGCGAGCAGAACCGGATGGTTAGCCAGCGCATACCACAGGCGTTCGAACCATGGCAGATGGCCCACGTAGTACACATCCCCCACGCGCAGGCTATTGACGCCGGACTCACGGATCACCGACACGGAACCAAACATCGCGGCACGTTTACCGCTGTCGTTCATGGCCGTATTGAGCAGTTCATACCCCCGCGGGCTATCCGCCAGGAGAGCCACCACGCTACGCTGTTCGTTGTAAGGTGACTGGAAGCCCACCACCGCGGCCATTGCCCCCTGAGACGTTACCGTCGTCTGCGCGCTGGCCTGACGATCGTTCACATCCGGCATAATGCTCGGGAACTCGGTCTGGCGCAGCGGCGTGTTAACCCAGGACTGAGCCGCTTTCACCAGCAGATCGATACGTTTGTCATCCTTCAGCTTGTCCGGAATGGTACCGATCACCATGATGTCAGCGTCTTTGTTCTGAATCTGGCTGCCATCGTCCGTCAACGTAACGTTAATCGCCGGTAATCCTGTCTGTCCTCCAACGGTCGCCATGGTATCCAGCAGGGTCGTTACTTGCCCTTCAGTTGGCGTTTTTGGCATCACTACGATGGACTCAGAAAGATCGGCCATACGGCTGAATGGGAAGCCCGCGTTAGCAAAAGCGCGCAGATCCGGCATCGCCAGGAAGTGATAGTACTTCGAGAAGTCGATGGTCGACTCATCGCCAATCACAACGTGGTTCTGTACGGGCTGGAAGGTAATGCAGTTTTCCGCAGAACCGCCAGGCATTGGGTTCATGTACTGGAAGTCAAAGCGCAGCTGGTTTATCGCGCCAAGCTTCAGTGCCGGAATAGAGACATCCGTTTTGCCATCCAGAAGACCCTGTAGCACCGGCAGGCGAAGCATCAGGCGGTTAGTATCCTGCGTGCTTTGCAGGCTGAAGGATTGCAGGAACTGGTTGTTCAGGCTGATATCCATGCGCGAGCTGTCTTTGGTAGCCGGCGCGGTATAGCGGTAGTTCAGATTGATATCAATGCCGTTGGTACGCAGCAGGTACAGATCCGGCGGCAGATTCAGCGACAGGCTAATCGGCGCTGGCTCAAGCCCCGTCGCCTGCAGCTGTTCTTCATAGGTTTTCAGCTCACCGAAAGTCACCGCACGGTCGGTACGCACCCAGTTTGGCGCATCATAAGGTTTACGCGCCAGCAGCGGTTTGACCTCATCCACCACCACGCTGTTGCCGCGGAAAAGGACGTTACCCTGAGCAATGGCTTTTGCTGCCTGCACCAGGTCTTTATCATCACGACCAAAGACCACCAGCAGCTTCACGTACGGGTTTTCCGGGTGGCTTATCATCTCAACGGTCGGCGCTTTGACGTCCGGATGATCGCGCAGGAAGGCCGGGCGTTTCGCGTTGGTCGCAAACACAATGGCATTTCTGTCCGGCAGTTTGTCATACATCGCCGGGAAGCTCTGTCCACGCCAGCCCGCGCGTGAACCAAACCAGGACGCCACAATGGTGGCCGCCAGCTGTTCTGTTACGTCCGGGGACGAGGCAAACACCATCGGCAGCGTGAGCGGACGGTTATCACGCGGATCAAAGAACGGAACCGGGAATGCGGAGAGATCGTTTTTCAGCGCCAGCGACTGGTAGGTCATCTGCAGCGAGGAGTTACGTCCGACGTCCATCCACAGCGTGTTGCTGGCCGGGTTTTCGCAGACATCGCGGTAGTGACCGACAAACTCCAGGCGAATACGGTTAAAATCGGTGATGAACAGCGGGTTGATCGGCACCTGAGCCTGAGTTTTCTTGCCTAGCTGCTCTTTCGTGACCGGCAGTACGTCCATCAGCTCGTCATTCAGGTAGACCTTCAGCTGAGACTGCGTCGGCAGCAGAGACGGCGACGGGGTGTATTCAAGGTTCAGCACCGCATTAGAGACGACCTCATCGCTGCGCATGCCAAACTCAATGCCGCCGTTAGGGTTGATGCCGCGCAGCACCATGCTGCCCGGAGGCGGCGCAATTTGCGCGAAGGTCAGCTTCACGTCGCGCGACGGCGCATTGTCCGCAACGACGGGCGCATTCGCCCCCCGGACGCCCGGCATCACCTGCCCGATGACCTGGCCGTCTGCCGGCAATGTGTTCCCCTCCGTCGGCTGGTTCGGCGTGATATTTTCTGTTTGGCCAGGTGCCGCGGTGACAACCGGATCGGTTGCTTGCGCGACGACAGGTACCGTTGGCGCAGGCGTTGCCGCTGCGTTACCCGGGGCTGCGTTAGCCATTGTTGCGGGGATCGCATTCATCCCCATTGCCACTGCACATAACCAGGAAAGTTTTGTTTTCATCGCGTTATCATCATTGTTGAGCCATAACCGGGTCCGCCTGCTTCGCCTCATCCCGCTCAGGACGACGAGGAATGAACGACACGACCCAGGAAACCAGCGAAGTAAGTGACCGGAAAATTAATTTCACCGACGACGGGGCAAATTCTGCAAGGTGACGATAGCCACGGAACCCCAGCTTCAGAATATCCAGCAGGCTTTCCAGAGGTTTATCTTCCGGGAAGCTGTCCTGCCAGAGAGCCCACGTATCCGCGCGGGCAAACGTACACTGCACAAAATCGATATGTTGCTTTTTGGTCAACGGCATCAGCTGCAGACCGACTTCATTGCCCGCCACGCGAACAACCTGCGTCGGGAAGACATACTCCTGCTGACCGCGCTTAAGCAGCAGGTTAACTTTTTGCCCTTCAAGCACCTTCGCCTGGCCGTTGATTTTGATCCCCAAACCGCCGTCAGAGAAGTCATGCACGGTACAGGAGAAGAGGTGGCCATCTTCACGGGCAATCGCCGCAGGCATGCAGATTTCAACACGATGCGCACGACGAACCTGTTTGCTTTCCACCGACACCGCCACCGCGCCGCCGAGGATAATCAGGTTGTAGAAAACCCATGCCATACTGACGAAGACGGTCAGGATTTCGTTTTCCGGGCCGTAGAAGTAACGCCAGATACCCGCAATGACGCCCACGATATTCAGCAGCACCAGGAAGATATACGGCCGGGAGATCACCCAGTCGACGTACTCCTCCTCCACCAGCCCGCCCTTCGCGGTGACGTTGAATTTACCTTTGTGCGGATTAATCAGCGCCACCATCGTCGGCGGCGCGATGTACCAGGCCAGCACCGTTTCGTAGATTTCACTCCAGAAGGAGTGGCGGTATTTACCCTGTATCTTCGAGTTCGTCAGGCTCGCGTGGATCATGTGCGGCAGAACAAACAGCGCAATCATCAGCGCGGGAGCGTAGATGATATAAGCGTGAAGAAGCAGGAACGCCAGCGGCGCGGTCAGGAAGATTAGCCGCGGAATGCCGGACAAAAAGTGGAACATGGCGTTGACGTAGCAAAGACGCTGCGCCAGCTTGAGTCCTTTCCCGATCAGAGGGTTATCGAGACGGAAAATCTGCACCATCCCGCGCGCCCAGCGAATACGCTGACCAATGTGCGCCGACAGTGACTCCGTTGCCAGACCGGCTGCCTGAGGAATACGCATATAGGCAGAGGTATAGCCACGACGGTGCAGGCGCAGAGAGGTGTGCGCATCTTCAGTCACCGTTTCGACGGCGATACCGCCAATTTCATCCAGCGGTTTACGGCGGATAACCGCACAAGAGCCGCAGAAGAAGGTGGCGTCCCACATGTCATTCCCGTCCTGCACCAGGCCATAGAACAGGGTGCCTTCGTTCGGGGTCTTACGGAAGCGGCCAAGGTTACGTTCAAACGGGTCCGGAGAGAAGAAGTGGTGCGGCGTCTGCATCATCGCCAGCTCTTTCTCCTTCAGGAACCAGCCCATGGTCATCTGCAGGAAAGAGCGCGTCGGCACGTGGTCACAGTCAAAGATCGAGACAAACTCCCCGGAGGCATACTTCAACGCGTTGTTGATGTTACCCGCCTTAGCGTGTTCGTGAGTCGGACGGGCGATGTATTCGACGCCGACCTCCTCTGCGAACTGGCGGAACGCCGGACGGTTGCCGTCATCCAGGATCCAGACCTTGAGCTTATCTTTCGGCCAGTCGATGCCCAGCGCAGCATAAATCGTGTTTTTCACCACGCTCAGGTCTTCGTTGTAGGTCGGCACGAAGAGATCGACAGTTGGCCACTGGGTCGTGTCCTTTGGCAGCGGAACCGGCTGGCGGTTGAGCGGCCAAATCACCTGGAAATAGCCCAGCACCAGCACGATCCAGGCGTAGGTTTCTGCAAACAGCAGCACCAGACCGCATACCAGACTGACCGGGTCGTCCCAGTTCAGGGTTGAGGTATAACGCCACCAGATGTAGCGACAGGAGACGGTCAACGATAACACGATCAGCATCAGCGCCGAGAAGCGCCCCGGAATACGGCGGACCAGCAGCGCCACGCCCCACAGCAGGATCAGGAAGGTGAACTGCGCCAGAGGGTTGAAAGGTTGCGTAATACAGACCAGCGCCAGAATGAGCGAGAACACGACGATCACGCCGAGGATAAAACGCCGCAGGCCCGGATGGAGATGTCCGAGCTCTTTATGGTTATCCAGATGGCTGGTCTTATCGCTGAAGCTGTTGGGCAGTCTGTCCAGCCACTAGTGGTAGCGCTCACGTAACTGCTGCACGCGGGAGAAGCTGCGCCAGTACGGCGTTATTTTCTCTGAGCGGGATGATGTGACCACCAGCCAGATGGCCTGAATGAGATAACGCGCCGGATCCAAAGGACGCGGCCGGTTGGGATTAATGTGCGGATATAGCTCACTGTGGCGGGCACGTATGCGCTGCCAGCGCGGGTGTTCGAGTGGAATAAACATCCAGGCCAGAATCATCCAGAAACAGCCGAGCGCGGCGCTAAATGCCGACGCACCGTGACGGCGAAAATGCCGGTAATGTTCACTCAAACGCGAACTGACCGGCGGGATGAGTAACCAGCTGGCGAGACGACTCATACATCACTCCCTGCATGCTCCGCCCGGTTGGCGAAGTTCAGCAGACACCAGTTAGCCAGCGTCAGAATCTCTTCTGCCGCCAGTGAATCGCTGCGGTATTCGCCGAGCGGTTGCTTAGACGCAAGACATTCCGCCATTCCCTCATCACGATGAATGACAATAGGAAGCAAACGGCGCTGGCTTTGCAGCCATACCTGATAGAGATCGTCCTGGATCTGGCTGCCAATACGCAAATCGTTAATCAGAATATGAGCGTTCTGAGGTAGCCCCTGCTGGTGCAGGCGGATATGGCAGTTCGCATCAACGTTAACGATCGAGAGGATGTGATCGCACTGCGCGATAAGCTGTCTGGTCAGCGTACCGGCGCCGTGGGGCAGATCCAGCAGGATCCATTTGTAGTGCCCCTTTTCTTTCAGGGCCTGCAGCGCCAGCGTGAACTGCGAAAAGAGGCGCTGATACGCGGCTTCATTTTCGCGTTCCGTGGTGGTCAGTTGACCAAACGGCAGCAGATCGAGCTGGGAGGTATAGCGCATCCCCGCATCCTGCCAGTCTTTATCATCAAGCAGCGCGCGTGCCCAGCCCTCTTCACGAGTAAAGTCAACGTTAAACGACATACGCAACAAATTATCGGCGCAGGCGTCAATAACCAGCACCGATTCACCTAAAAGCTGTAATGACCACGCCAGCGCCGCGGTAACTGATGTGGTACCCACACCGCCACGGACACCCTGTAATCCGAGTATGGCCATCAATGGCTCCCTTATTGTTGATGGGCGAATTCAGCTAATAACGGCCAGCGTTTAATAGCCGCGGCCAACTGTTCCCGCTGGGAAATATCGGTGTAATCTATTTCAGGTAAAGAAAAGGCCTGCGTCAGCGCCAGAAAATCGTTTTGGAATGTGTAACCCAGAGTCGAGTCGACTGGGGTTCCAGGTTCGTTATTATCCATTCTTTTTCCATCCCTTTAAGGAAAATCGCACGCTAAAGAAGTTGCGGGGCTTCCTGCCCTGACAAATTTCATTTACATGCTAAATCTGATGTTCTTTAATTTCAATGTTAGGTTTATTTCTACGCTTTCGCTAGGGAAGGTGCGAATAAGCAGGTCATTTCTTCCCAAGCTGACTCGCTGATTAAAATTTCGCGGATCTGGGCCGATTTTTTTCCCGCAAACACATCGAATCAGCCTATTTAGGCTATTTTTTCCACC
>NZ_CDRQYH010000027.1:0-48999 GCF_977039595.1 Enterobacter sp. | reverse complement strand
AACGTCACGCTGAACTTCTTCGTCCTGGAAGCGGCGACCGATCAGGCGTTTAATCGCAAACAGGGTGTTTTGCGGGTTTGTCACTGCCTGACGTTTAGCCGGCTGACCAACCAGAGTTTCACCATCCTGGGTATAAGCAATGATAGAAGGCGTGGTGCGATCGCCCTCGGCGTTCTCCAGCACGCGTGCAGTAGTGCCATCCATAATCGCTACACAAGAGTTGGTAGTACCCAGGTCGATACCAATAATTTTACCCATCTAAACGTCTCCACTAAAAATTCAGTCAACATGTGGTTGTGTACCTGTAATAAGGGCAGAACGTGCTTTTTCAACTGCCCAGATTTGATTTTTTTCAGGTCCACACACTGCGGTTGACTACAAGATGGGGTCGCGACGGCATCCATCAAGGGGCAAGCATAAAAAAAATTTTAATTTCACCCTGATGAGATCATAGACGCCATTGATTGCGCCCATTATGATGCCGCGCCCAGTCAGGGAGAACTGACGCGGGTTTAACCATTTCACCATATTAATGATGATTTTTTTGAGGACTTATGGGCAACACTAAGTTGGCTAATCCGGCTCCGCTGGGCCTGATGGGTTTTGGCATGACCACTATTCTGCTGAACCTGCACAATATCGGGATGTTCCCGATGGATGGCATCATCCTGGCGATGGGCATTTTTTACGGCGGTATCGCACAAATCTTCGCGGGCCTGCTGGAATATAAGAAAGGCAATACCTTCGGCTTAACCGCATTCACCTCTTACGGTTCTTTCTGGCTGACCCTGGTTGCCATTCTGCTGCTGCCTAAAATGGGCATGGCAGACGCGGCAAACGCCCACTTCCTGGGCGTTTACCTGGGTCTGTGGGGCGTTTTCACCCTGTTTATGTTCTTCGGTACCCTGAAGGGCAACCGTATGCTGCAGTTCGTTTTCCTGAGCCTGACCGTCCTGTTCGCCCTGCTGGCGATCGGTCACCTGGTGGATAACGAAGGAATCGTTCATGTTGCAGGCTGGATTGGTCTGGTTTGCGGCGCAAGCGCTATCTACCTTGCAATGGGTGAAGTGCTGAACGAGCAGTTTGACCGCACCGTTTTACCGATTGGTGAAAAACACTGATCCTTCTGTCGTGTCCGCCTCGCGGGCACGACATCCCCGCTTCTGCCCCAGCCAAATCCCTAATCCCAGCCCCATCATCGACAGCGCCAGCACGTACCAGGCCGGAGCCATGGGAGACACGCCCATCAACACCGTCACCGCAATCGGCGTCAGCCCACCGAAAATGGCATACGACACGTTGTAGGAAAAAGAAATCCCGGTGAAGCGTACCTCTGGCGGGAACACGCGCACCATCACGTACGGTACAGCCCCGACAACGCCCACGCACAGGCCTACCACGCCGTACAGCAGAAACAGCTGTTCAGGATGGCTGCCAGCCAGATGGTAAAACGCCCAGCTTGATGCGGCCAGTAACAGGCTCCCGACAACAAAGGTAACGCTGGCACCGAAACGATCCGCCGCCAGCCCGGCGGCAAGACAGCCAAAGCAGAGCATGATTGTCGCGATACTGTTCGCCTGTAACGTCACGGCAGGAGCGAAACCGTACTGCTTTTGCAGCCACACCGGGGACATCAATATCACCACCACGATGCCCGCCGAGAGCAGCCAGGTAAGCAGCATCGACACTACTACCGCTTTTTTATGGCGTACCACGACCGCCTTCACCGGCAGCTCCTGCGCCAGCGCCTTGCGCTGCTGCATTTCGAGGAAAATCGGGGTCTCCTGCAGCCAGCGACGCAGGTACATCGCGACCAGGCCAAACGCTCCGCCCAGCAGGAATGGAATACGCCAGCCCCAGTCGTGCACGGCCTGCTGCGTCATGCTGGTATTAACGATCGTTGCGACGACGGACCCGAGCAAAATCCCTACCGTTAAGCCCGCGGTTAAGGTTCCGCAGGCGATACCAATGCGGCGCGCCGGAACATGTTCCGCGACAAACACCCACGCGCCCGGCACTTCACCGCCAATCGCCGCGCCCTGAAGAACGCGCATCAGCAACAGCAGCAACGGCGCAAGGATACCCATCGAGGCATAGGTGGGCAGCAGACCAATGGCCAGCGTCGGCACGGCCATCAGCAGGATGCTAAGGGTAAACATCTTCTTACGCCCGACCAGATCGCCAAAGTGGGCCATGATGATGCCGCCCAGCGGACGCGCCAGATACCCGGCGGCAAAAATGCCGAAGGTTTGCACCTGACGCAGCCATTCCGGAATATCCGCCGGGAAGAAGAGCTCTCCCACCACGGCGGCGAAGAAGACGAAGATAATGAAGTCGTAAAACTCCAGCGCGCCGCCTAAGGCCGCAAGCGTGAGGGTTTTGTAATCCTGTCGATTCAGAGGTCGGGTGTTATGTGACATAGCGAACCATTATGCGTGTATTGTGGATTTATTTTTACAGCAATCGTAAAGAAAAAATTACTATACCGTAAAACCTTGCCCACGCTATCGCCGCTTCAGCTTATGTCACATATTGATTAATTTCAGGAGATTGTTTCGCGACGCGCGTTTTTAGGACGAAAAGCTGCTACCACTTTCTCATCTGTTTCGACATACGGGCCGTCAAGCAGCTGTATACAATACGGTACACTTGCAAAGATACCGTGAACGATGACGCTGCCGTCTTCCGCTTTAAGCCCTTCCAGTGTCTCTTTGATCGACTTCGGCTGACCCGGCAGGTTCAGAATCAACGCCTGCTTGCGGATCACCCCCACCTGGCGGGAAAGAATGGCCGTCGGAACAAAGTGTAGACCGATCTGGCGCATCTGTTCACCGAAGCCCGGCATTTCGCGATCGGCGATAGCCAGCGTCGCGTCCGGCGTCACGTCACGGCGCGCGGGGCCGGTTCCGCCCGTCGTCAGAACAAGATGGCAGCTCATCTCATCCACCAGCTCGCAGAGCGTCTGCTCGATGATCGGCTGTTCGTCAGGAATCAGGCGGGTTTGAATCTCAAAGGGGGTGGTCAGCGCGCTGCTCAACCATTCTTCCAGAGCGGGGATGCCTTTATCCTGGTAAACACCGCTGGAGGCGCGGTCAGAAATCGACACTAAGCCGATGCGTAAGGTATTCATATCCATTCCATTCAAAGAGTACTGATTAAAGGGAATGATACACGCAGAGAGGAGATTCAGACAGGGGACGAAAGAAGTCGCGTGACCGGGAGCCCGGTCACGCAGAATGATTACAGCAGGTCGCCGATCATTTTTTCCAGTTTGCCCTGGTCAACAGCAAACTTACGGATACCGTCCGCCAGCTTGTCTACCGCCATTGGATCCTGGTTGTGCTGCCACAGGAACTCGGATTCAGTGATGCGCTCTGGACGTGCTTTCACTTCACCGGTGTAAGACAGTTTACGCTCAATGGTACCTTCGCTTTCTGCCAGCTCTTTCAGCAGTGCAGGAGCGATGGTCAGGCGGTCACAGCCAGCCAGCTCGATGATTTCACCGACGTTACGGAAGCTTGCGCCCATAACCACAGTCTCATAACCGTGCTGTTTGTAGTATTCGTAGATTTCAGTAACAGAAACCACGCCTGGATCTTCAGCCGGTGCATACTCTTTCTTATCAGTGTTGGCTTTGTACCAGTCCAGAATACGGCCCACGAACGGAGAAATCAGGTATACGCCCGCTTCTGCACAAGCACGCGCCTGCGCGAAGGAGAACAGCAGGGTCAGGTTACAGTTGATGCCGTCTTTTTCCAGCTGCTCTGCCGCGCGGATACCCTGCCAGGTGGAAGCCAGTTTGATCAGGATACGGTCGTTGCTGATGCCCGCGTCGTTGTACATTTTGATCAGACGTTTCGCTTTGGCGATAGACGCTTCGGTGTCGTAGGAGAGACGCGCATCCACTTCGGTAGAGATACGGCCAGGAACCAGTTTCAGGATTTCCAGACCGATGTTCACTGCCAGTTTGTCGGTGGCATCCACAACCTGCTGCGCGCGGTCGTTGCTCTGTGCTTTCGCCCAGGTCACTGCGTCGTCAATCAGTTTGCGATACTCAGGGATCTGTGCGGCGTTAAGGATCAGAGAAGGGTTAGTTGTGGCATCCTGCGGCTGGTACAGCTTCATTGCCGCGATATCTCCGGTGTCAGCTACGACAGTGGTGAACTGACGAAGGGAGGTCAATTTATCCGTCATGATAGTGTTTCTCTTTTAACGTGCCCTGGATAATTCACGCTACCGACAGCATGCCTGCAGCGGAAAAATGACAGGTTTACTTGTTAGGGGGATGTAACCGGTCTGCCCTGATGATAACACGACGGAGGGGTAGCGCAACCGCAGACAGTGCGCTTAGGTAGAGTATGGTAAACTCGGAATATTAACAGGCTGCTAAGCAACAGCATGCCCAATCAGTGGTAGCGCTTACATATTCACTTTGGCATCAACAAGAGGGACGTTAATGCCTGATTTCTTTTTCTTTATTAACGAAGTCCTGTGGGGTTCGATAATGATTTACCTGCTTCTGGGAGCAGGTATTTGGTTTACGCTACGCAGTGGGTTCATCCAGTTTCGTTATATTCGCAAGTTTGGCAGAAGTCTGAAAAACAGCGTCACGCCTCAGCCAGGCGGATTAACGTCGTTTCAGGCACTCTGTACCAGCCTGGCGGCACGCCTCGGCAGCGGGAATATGGCGGGCGTTGCGCTGGCCATCAGCGCCGGTGGGCCAGGCGCTATCTTCTGGATGTGGGTGACGGCGCTTCTCGGGATGGCCACCTCCTTTGCCGAAAGTTCGCTCGCCCAGCTTTATAAAGAGAAAGATAAAAACGGCCAGTTTCGCGGCGGTCCTGCCTGGTACATGGCGCGTGGCTTAGGGATGCGCTGGATGGGTGTCCTGTTCTCGCTTTTTTTACTGCTCGCGTACGGCCTTATTTTTAATACCGTCCAGGCTAACTCGGTCGCCAACGCCCTGCGCTATGCCTTCTCCTGCCCCGAGTGGCTCGCGGGTCTCGCTTTAGCCATCGTCGTTCTGCTTACCATCTCGGTCGGTCTCAAGGGCATCGCCCGTCTGATGCAGTGGCTGGTGCCCATTATGGCGCTGCTCTGGGTTGCCGCGAGCCTGTTCGTTGCCGCCCTGCATCTCGACCAGGTGCCGGGCGTGATTGCGACCATCGTCAAAAGCGCCTTTGGCTGGCGCGAAGTGGCCTCCGGGGCGCTGGGCTATACCTTCAGCCAGGCGCTGATGGCGGGTTTTCAGCGGGGCATGTTCTCTAATGAGGCCGGTATGGGGTCAACCCCCAACGCGGCAGCCGCCGCCTCTTCCTGGCCGCCGCACCCGGCCGCGCAAGGCATTGTGCAGATGATTGGTGTCTTTACCGATACCATTATTATCTGTTCCGCCAGCGCCATGATTTTGCTGCTGGCAGGCCCCGTACCACACGCGTCGGGCACCGTCGGAATACAGCTTCTCCAGCAGGCGCTGGTGAACCTGACCGGCGGCTGGGGTGCAGGGTTTGTCTCGCTAATCCTGGTTTTGTTTGCCTTCAGCTCGATAGTGGTGAATTACCTTTACGCCGAAAATAACCTTATTTTCCTGAAGCTCGACTCCCGCGCCGCAATCGGAACCCTGCGTCTGGGGGTCATCCTGATGGTGATCGCAGGCTCCCTGCTCAGTATGCCGCTGGTCTGGCAGCTGGCCGATATCATTATGGCGCTGATGGCGATCACTAACCTCACGGCGATCCTGCTGCTCTCGCCCGTTGTGACCCTGATTGCCAGAGACTATCTGCGCCAGCGCAAACTCGGCGTTCCGCCGGTATTTGATCCCGCCCGCTATCCCGATATTAAGGCGCAGCTTGCCCCCGGCACGTGGGATGATTTGCCGCGGCAATAACAGCTATCGATCAATTCAGGGCGATTTTTTGCTAAAGTCGCTCTAAATTTCCTGCAAGGACTGGATATGCTGATTCTGATTTCACCTGCAAAGACGCTCGACTACCAGAGCCCGCTCGCTACAGAGCGCTATACTCAGCCTGAACTGCTGGACTACTCGCAACAGCTGATCCGCGAAGCGCGTAAGCTCTCTGCGCCGCAGATCGCCTCGCTGATGAGCATTAGCGACAAGCTAGCCGATCTTAACGCGACCCGCTTTCACGAGTGGCACCCGGATTTCACCCCGGCTAACGCTCGCCAGGCGATTCTGGCATTTAAAGGCGATGTCTATACTGGCCTGCAGGCGGAAGATTTTAGCGAAGCCGATTTCGATTTTGCCCAGCAGCATCTGCGCATGCTGTCGGGTCTGTACGGCGTATTGAGACCGCTGGACCTCATGCAGCCGTATCGTCTGGAGATGGGGATTCGTCTGGAGAATGCCAAAGGCAAAGACCTGTACCATTTCTGGGGTGATATCATCACCGATAAGCTGAATGCGGCGCTGCGCGCGCAGGGCGATAACGTGGTGATTAACCTGGCATCCGATGAATACTATAAGTCGGTGAAGCCGAAAAAGCTGGATGCCAACATCATCAAGCCAGTATTCCTCGACGAGAAGAACGGCAAGTTCAAAGTGATCAGCTTCTACGCCAAGAAAGCGCGCGGTCTGATGAGCCGCTACATTATCCAGAACCGCCTGACGAAGCCGGAGCAGCTAACCGCCTTCAACAGCGAAGGCTATTTCTTTGACGAAGAAGCGTCAGGGAAAGGCGAGCTGGTGTTTAAGCGCCACGAGCAGTAAAAACAAACCCCGCCGGCTGGCGGGGTTTTGCATTAGTGGTGTTTCCAGTCCGGGCCCGGACGATGATCGTCATAGCGACGGTCGTCATGATGGTGGTCACGCTCGCTATGCTCATCATGTGGACGCCAGTGGTTATCGCGCCAGTCATAATGCGCCTTCCACCACTCGTGGTCGCGCCAGCGGCCACCGTCCCAGTAGTGCCCGTTATTATCCCGATCGCCAATCTGCAGTTTGACCGCAGGTACGAGGGTGATTTCGGATGCCTGTACCGCCATGGGAGCGACCAGCATCAGTGAAAGCGCAATCAGCACAGGTTTCAGTGTAGACATCGGTGACTCCTTATTATCTTTGCCCTACGTGGGCCGATGTAAGGAGATTACGCGAGGGAAACGGGGGATGTTATTCTCTGCAATCCTAATCGCTAAGTGACCGCATTTATTGGGAATTTCTGCTTTTTCCCTGCTATTTTCCTCCTTAATTTCTCCATAAAAAAAGCCAGGTAGCGGCTACGCCTTACCCGGCCTACGTTCTGAGCCGTTGTAGGTCGGGTAAGGCGAAGCCGCACCCGACAAAAATTATGCTAGGGACATCATCAGCTTACGCAGCGCGGCAAAGTCTGCCGGCAGTTCATGGGACAGCAGCGGCAGGTCGGCACGCTCGGCCAGCTCTTTCGGCAGCGGCAGCGTTTCGCCCAGGATTGCCTCCACGCTCTCTTTGAACTTCGCCGGATGCGCGGTGCCCAGGAACAGGCCATATTCACCCGGGTTAAGCTGGTCGCGCAGCGCGCGGTAGGCAATCGCCGCGTGCGGTTCAGAGGTATATCCCACCGCCTTCAGCTCGCGCATGGTGGTTTTGGTAGTTTCATCCGTCACAGCGGCATAGCCCAGGTCGCCCAGACGCCAGATCTTACGGCGGAACAGCTCTTCCACGCGCGGCCAGTTGTTCGGCTGAGACACATCCATCGCATTGGAGAGGGTCGCCTGCGTGGCGTTCGGCGCCCACTTCCCGTCTTTCAGGAAGCGCGGCACGGTGTCGTTGGCGTTGGTCGCGGCGATAAAGCGTTTCACCGGCAGACCCAGGGATTTTGCCAGCAGGCCCGCCGTCAGGTCACCGAAGTTACCGCTCGGCACGGAGATCACCAGCTGGTTGCGCGCTTCCTGCGGCAGCTGCGCCACCGCTTCGAAGTAGTAGCAGATCTGCGCCAGCAGGCGGCTGATGTTAATAGAGTTCGCCGAGTTCAGGCCCAACGCGACCTTCAGCTCTTCGTCGTCGAAGGCCTGCTTCACCAGCGCCTGGCAGGCATCGAAATCGCCGTCGATCGCCACGGTTTCAATGTTGCCGCCGAGCGTACAGAACAGCTTTTCCTGCAGCGGGCTGATTTTGCCTTTCGGATAGAGGATCACCACGCGGACGTTTTTCAGGCCGTAAAACGCGTGGGCTACCGCCGCGCCGGTATCCCCGGAGGTCGCGGTCAGGATGGTCACCGGTTTGTCACCGCTGATGTGCGTCAGCATCTGCGCCATAAAGCGGCCGCCGAAGTCTTTAAACGCCAGCGTCGGGCCGTGGAACAGCTCCAGACAGCCCACGTCAGGCTCAACCTGCTTAACCGGCGCCGGGAACGCGAACGCCGCGCGCACGCGCTCTTCCAGCAGCTCCTGCGGAATTTCATCGCCGATAAACGCGGACAGAATTTTGGTGCTGCGGGTGACAAAATCCTGCTTCAGCAGGTCATCAATCTCGGTCAGCTGGAATTCCGGCAGGTCATGCGGGAAAAACAGCCCCTGGTTTTTGCCCAGTCCCTGAGTCACCGCCTGCGCGAAGCTGACCTGCTCGTTATGATCTTTAAGGTTGTAGAGTTTCATTAATTATCCCAGTACTCGTGCGCCAGCCGTGTCCAGACGGCAAATATGAACAAAGCCTTCCTGATTTTGCAGGTAGTGTTTAGAGAGCCAGTCCACCACGCGCTGCGCAGTGTCTGCCTTGTCGCACAGGGCGAACAGCGTCGGGCCGGAGCCGGAGATGCCGCACGCCTGCGCGCCGATATCCATTGATGCCTGTCGCGCCTCGTTAAAGCCGGGTAGCAGCTTCGTGCGGTACGGCTCGGCAATGACGTCCTTCATCAGTTTTGCCGCCAGCTGCGGCTGACGGGTGTAGCAGGCGTGGATAAAGCCCGCCAGATGACGCCCGTGGGCGATACAGTCCTGACGACGATATTGCGCGGGCAGGATCGCACGCGCTTCCGCGGTAGAGACCTTAATGCCCGGATAGGCCAGCACCCACAGCCACTCATCAAACCCTGGCACCTGCTGGCTGATGATGCCATTTTCTTCGATCATCAGCTGCATGCCGCCGAGGAAGCACGGCGCCACGTTGTCATAGTGAATGCTGCCGGAGATACGCCCTTCCAGCTCGCCCATTAAGCCCAGCAGGCGGTTGTTGTTCAGCGGCTTGCCGCAGTGCTCATTCATTGCCACCAGAGCGGCGACCACCGAACAGGCGCTGGAACCCAGCCCCGAGCCAATCGGCATACTTTTTTCCAGCGTCATGGCGACCGGCACGTTTTTACCGATCTCCTGACAGAAGCGTTCCCAGCACTGATAGACGATGTTCTCGCGCGGGTCGGACGGTAGCTTGCTGGCGAAGCGGCCCACGTTATTCAGGCTGAAGCTGTCTGCCGCTTCCACCGTAACCGTATCGCCCAGCAGCGAACCATCCACCGGCGTCACCGCCGCACCCAGCACGTCAAATCCGACGCTCATATTCGCGCTGGAAGCCGGGGCATAAACTTTGACCATGTTAAACTCCTAACTTCCATGACAGGGTACGCAGCAGATCGGCAAACACACCCGCCGCCGTAACATCGTTCCCTGCGCCATAGCCGCGAAGCACCAGCGGCAGTGGCTGATAATAGTGGCTGTAAAACGCGAGAGCGTTTTCGCCGTTTTTGACTTTGTACAGCGGGTCGTTGCCATCCACTTCGGCAATCTTCACCCGGCACACGCCATCTTCTTCAATGTTGCCAACATAGCGCAATACCTTACCTTCATCACGGGCTTTCGCAACGCGCGCGGCAAACGCGTCGTCAAGCTGCGGCAGTCTGGCCATAAAGGCGCTGACGTCACCGCTGCTGTCAAATTCTGCCGGCAGGACCGGTTCAATCACGATATCGGAAAGCTCAAGCTCACGACCCGTTTCGCGCGCGAGGATCAGCAGCTTACGCGCCACGTCCATACCGGAAAGGTCGTCACGCGGATCCGGCTCGGTGTAGCCCAGCTCGCGCGCGGCGCGGGTGGCTTCGGAGAGGCTCATCCCTTCATCCAGCTTGCCGAAGATAAACGACAGCGAGCCGGAGAGAATGCCGGAGAAACGCTGCAGTTCATCACCCGCGTTAAGCAGGTTCTGCAGGTTTTCGATAACCGGCAGACCAGCCCCAACGTTGGTGTCGTACAGAAACTTGCGGCGCGACTTGCTCGCCGCCAGACGCAGCTGGTGATAGTAATCCATCGACGAGGTGTTGGCCTTTTTGTTCGGCGTCACCACGTGGAACCCTTCGCGCAGGAAGTCGGCGTACTGGTCGGCCACCGCCTGGTTAGAGGTACAGTCGACGATCACCGGGTTAAGCAGATGATACTCTTTCACAAGACGGATCAGGCGGCCCAGGTTGAACGGCTCTTTCGCCTCGTTCATCTCTGCCTGCCAGTTTTCCAGGTTAAGGCCGTGGACGTTGGTCAGCAGCGCTTTGGAATTCGCAATCCCGCAGACGCGCAGGTCGATGTGTTTCTTCTTAAGCCACGCCTGCTGACGCTTCACCTGCTCCAGCAGCGCGCCGCCCACGCCACCCACGCCAATCAGGAACAGCTCGATGACCTGATCGGTGTTGAACAGCATCTGGTGAACCACGCGAACGCCGGTGGTGGCGTCATCATTGTCCACAACAACAGAAATTGAACGCTCCGACGAGCCCTGGGCAATTGCCACTATGTTGATATTGGCACGCGCCAGCGCGGCAAAGAACTTGGCGGAGATACCGCGCAGCGTGCGCATGCCGTCGCCAACCACGGAGATAATTGCCAGGCGCTCCTGAATGGAGAGCGGCTCGAGCAATTCTTCTTTAAGCTCCAGATAGAACTCTTCTTCCAGCGCGCGACGGGCGCGCAGGCAGTCGCCCTGCGGCACGCAGAAGCTAATGCTGTATTCGGAAGAGGACTGGGTAATCAGCACCACCGAGATACCGTTGCGGGACATGGCCGCAAATACGCGTGCCGCCATGCCGACCATCCCTTTCATCCCCGGACCCGAGACGCTGAACATCGCCATATTGTTCAGGTTGGAGATGCCTTTCACCGGCAGTCCGTCCTCATCGGTACTCGCGCCAATCAGCGTACCCGGCGCCTGCGGGTTACCGGTGTTTTTAATCAGGCAAGGGATCTGGAACTGGGCAATCGGGGAGATGGTACGAGGGTGAAGTACTTTGGCGCCGAAGTAGGAAAGCTCCATCGCTTCCTGGTACGACATCGACTTCAGCAGCCTGGCGTCCGGAACCTGGCGCGGGTCGCAGGTATAGACGCCGTCGACGTCAGTCCAGATCTCGCAACAGTCCGCGCGTAAGCAGGCGGCCAGCACGGCGGCGGAGTAGTCGGAACCGTTACGGCCCAGCACCACCAGCTCGCCCTTCTCGTTACCGGCGGTAAAGCCTGCCATCAGGATCATGTGGTCAGCGGGAATTTTGCTGGCGGCGATACGGCGGGTTGATTCGGCAATATCAACGGTGGATTCGAGGTAGTGGCCCACCGCAAGCAGTTTTTCAACGGGATCGATCACGGTCACGCTATGGCCGCGCGCTTCCAGCACGCCGGCCATAATGGCGATAGAGAGTTTTTCACCGCGACAAATCAGCGCCGCGTTGATGCTGTCCGGGCACTGGCCGAGGAGGCTGATACCGTGCAGAACGTGTTTGATTTGCGCAAATTCCTGCTCAACGAAGGACTTCAGCTGAGCGTGCGGGAAGCCAGGCAGCGCCTCTGCCAGCCCTTGCAATAAGTCAGCGAATATACGCTCTGCGTCGCTGATGTTCGGGAGTGCATCCTGGCCACCGATGGTTTTTTCGATCATCGCCACCAGATGGTTCGTGATTTTTGCCGGGGCAGAGAGCACGGTCGCAACCTGCCCCTGCCTGGCGTTGCTTTCCAGGATATCGGCAACACGCAGAAAACGTTCTGCATTTGCCACTGATGTACCGCCGAACTTCAACACTCGCATGGTTCTACCTCGTTTCCTTTAGCCGAAAAAAAAGCCCGCACTGTCTAGGTGCGGGCTTTTTTTTGTTTTTCCTGTACGCGTCAGCCCGCATCGTTACCAGTGGTAATGATGATGGTTGTGGTAATGGTGGTGATGCTGATGCGTTTCATGGATGTTGTGTACTCTGTCATTATTATCTGTCTGTGCTGTATTCTTTTAGGGTTAAAGGATCGGGCTCGTTAAGTCAACGAATTTTTAATTTGATCACAATTCGGAAGACTCTCACGTCCCGCTGCGTGCAGATTTATTTTCATCCGATTCCCCCAGATGCAACCCATACAGACAGACTTATTCGCCATAGTAAAAACTTATGGCAGTATTTTACTCGGCCAATTTTTTTTCAATATCATGCAGCAAACGGTGCAGCATTGCGGTGTCCCGCTGCTCAAGACGTCCCAAACGCTGCTGCAGCCAGTCAGCCATTTTTTGATCGTCAGCTACTTCCAACTGCGTTAACAGTTGCTCAACGCGTGCGCGCAGCGCAGCCAGCTGATTTTCATCTGCCCTTTCAGCCTGAGGCTGGGGAATTTGTATTAGGGAGGCTAATTGATAGCAGTACACCATGACCGCCTGGCCCAAATTCAGGGAAGGATAATCGGCCACCATCGGCGCACCGGTGAGCACGTCCGCCAGTTCCAGCTCCTCGTTGGTTAATCCGGAATCTTCACGACCAAATACCAGCGCCGCTTTCTCCAGCCACTGGCTTTTCTCTTCCAGCATCGGCACCAGCTCCGCTGGCGTCGCATAGTAGTGGAACTTAGCGCGACTACGCGCCGTGGTTGCAACGGTAAACGAAATGTCGTGCAGCGCGTCGGCAAGCGTCGCGTAAGTGGTTATATTATCGAGAATATCTCCCGATCCGTGCGCCACCCAACGCGCGGCTGGCTCCAGATGGGCCGTGCTGTCCACAATGCGCAAATCGGTAAAACCCATGGTCTTCATGGCACGCGCCGCTGCGCCTATATTTTCTGCTCTGGCTGGGGCAACCAGTACAATCGACAGATGCATTTATGCTCTCTTTTTAATCAGTTAGCCGGTAAAAATGTGATGCACTTCAACATATTACGCAGCGCGAATTTACAAAATTGCAACACAAATCACCGAAATAGCGTTTCATAACAAATTAAAAACGCTAAACTATTCTGTGTCTGAACAATCAGTTAGAATGTTAATAGAACACCATTACCCCTATGTTTTATAATGATAATGGCAGCATGAATACCCTATTCTGATTGGATTCGCTTCGTTTATAAATCAATGTCCGCAACTAGTTGGTTTATTGAAAAATTGTGACAAAGGCTAGCATTCAGCTACGATGATTTCATCAAACTGTTAACGTGCTACAATTGAACTTGATATATGTCAACGAAGCGTAGTTTTATTGGGTGTCTGGTGTCACTTAGCCTGTTATGTTGCTGTTAAAATGGTTAGGATGACAGCCGTTTTTGACACTGTCGGGTCCAAAGGGAAAGTACCCAAGACCAAGCTAATGATGTTGTTGACGTTGATGGAAAGTGCATCAAGAACGCAATTACGTACTTTAGTCACGTTAAGCCGATCATGTTAATTTGCGACATGCATCAGGCAGGTCAGGGACTTTTGTACTTCCTGTTTCGATTTAGTTGGCAATTTAGGTAGCAAACATGCAGACCCCGCACATTCTTATCGTTGAAGACGAGTTGGTAACACGCAACACGTTAAAGAGCATTTTCGAAGCAGAAGGCTACGATGTCTTTGAAGCGACCGATGGCGCAGAGATGCATCAGATCCTTTCTGAAAATGATATCAACCTGGTGATCATGGATATTAACCTGCCGGGCAAAAACGGTCTTCTTCTGGCGCGCGAACTGCGCGAGCAGGCGAACGTCGCGTTAATGTTCCTGACGGGCCGTGATAACGAAGTTGATAAAATTCTTGGCCTGGAAATCGGTGCGGATGACTACATCACCAAGCCGTTCAACCCTCGCGAGTTAACCATTCGTGCACGCAACCTGCTGTCCCGCACCATGAACCTGGGTACTGTCAGCGAAGAGCGTCGTAGCGTAGATAGCTACAAATTCAACGGCTGGGAACTTGATATCAATAGCCGCTCGCTGATTAGCCCTAACGGTGAGCAGTATAAACTGCCGCGCAGTGAATTCCGCGCGATGCTGCACTTCTGCGAAAACCCGGGAAAAATTCAGTCCCGTGCAGAACTGCTGAAGAAAATGACCGGCCGTGAGCTGAAGCCGCACGACCGTACCGTAGACGTCACCATCCGTCGTATTCGTAAACATTTCGAATCTACGCCAGATACGCCGGAAATCATCGCCACCATTCACGGCGAAGGGTACCGTTTCTGCGGCGATTTGCAGGAATAATCCCGCAGTTAATGCATTAAAAAACGGCGCTTATGCGCCGTTTTTTTTTATTCCCGCCAGGGCATAATCGGCACCGCGCTGATCGCGTTTTTCGGTGAACCTTCCACCACTTTGTCAGAATAGGCCAGGTAGGCCAGCGTATTGCGTTTGGCATCGTAGAAACGCACAACCTGCAGCTTTTTGAACACCAGCGAGGTCCGTTTCTGGAATACCACGTCGCCCTGCGCTTTGCCGTTTTTAATTTTGTCGCTCAATTCAACCGGGCCCACCTGCTGACATGAGATCGCCGCATCGGAGGTATCTTCCGCCAGCCCCAGTCCGCCTTTGATGCCGCCCGTTTTCGCGCGGCTGACATAGCAGGTGACGTTTTTCACGTCCGGATCGTCAAACGCCTCCACCACGATTTTGTGGTCCGGGCCAAACATTTTGAACACGGTATCGACGGAACCAATCTGTTCTGCCTGCGCGACGCGTCCAACCATCAACATCAGCGCGGTGAAAATCAAAGTCTTGTATTTCATATTGTTACCATTCTTTAAAATTACACTGAGCAATTATTCAACACTTTAGACAAAAATGTAGCAAGATCACAGGATTAGAATATATCTGCCTGTAATGTGCTCGAAAAAGCATGAATGCGCAAAAAAAACACTGAATGCTAAAACATCAAAAAATGCTATTATCCGCTAACCTGTTATCAGGCACCTGCTGTTTTAAGGATGAGGATAGTATATGGATCAGGCTGGAATTATTCGTGACCTGCTCACCTGGCTGGAAGGTCATCTCGACCAGCCTTTGTCACTGGATCATGTGGCGGCTAAAGCAGGCTATTCCAAGTGGCATCTGCAAAGGATGTTCAAGGATGTCACCGGTCATGCTATCGGGGCCTATATTCGCGCACGTCGTTTATCAAAATCTGCTGTAGCATTGCGCCTCACCGCGCGGCCGATTCTGGATATTGCCCTGCAATATCGTTTCGATTCACAGCAGACATTCACCCGCGCCTTTAAAAAACAGTTCTTGTTGACGCCAGCGCTTTATCGTCGCTCGCCTGACTGGAGCTCGTTTGGCATGCGTCCGCCGCTGCGTCTGGGCGAGTTCGCAATGCCGAAGTACGACATTATTACACTGCCGGAAACCCATCTGATCGGCACGACTCAGAGCTACTCCTGTTCACTGGAGCAGATTTCTGAGTTCCGACATCAGATGCGCGTCCAGTTCTGGCGCGACTTCCTGAGCCACGCGCCGGCGATCCCGCCTATCCTGTATGGTCTCAACGAAACGCACCCAAGCCAGGAAAAAGACGACGAGCAGGAGGTGTTCTACACCACCGCGCTGACGCCAGAGATGGCCAACGGGTATATTCAAGGTTCGAAGCCTGTCGTGCTGGAAGGCGGCGAATATGTGATGTTCGCCTATGAAGGGCTGGGAACGGGGGTACAGGAGTTTATCCTGACCGTTTACGGTACCTGCATGCCAATGCTGAATCTGAATCGCCGTAAAGGTCAGGACATTGAGCGCTACTACCCGGCGCAGGATGCCAAACCGGAAGAAGGCCCAATTAATCTGCGTATGGAATTTTTGATTCCAATACGTCGTTAACGCTGCAGTTCGTCAAGCGCAGGGGCATCGAGATGCGAAATGTCCCCTGCCATCTCCACGACCCAACCTGACGCCAGCCACGCGCTTTCCTGATAATCAATTCGGGAAATGGAGCAGTTACGCAGACGCAAACGGCGCTCAGCGTAAGCAGGTAATCCCAGAATGGTGCTCACCAGGCATCCCAACGCAATCCCATGACTCACCAGCAGCGGACGGCTTCCCGCCGGAAGCTTCAGGCATTCCGCCAGTGCGGCATGCATACGGACGCTGAGCTCCTGCATGGATTCGCCCTCAGGAATACGGCCATCTTCGGTACCGTTCACCAGCGTGCGGCGCCAGCCCTCTTCCGTTTCCGTCAGCGTATCGATATGGCGTTTTTCCAGCACGCCCATATCCAGCTCGCGCAGGCGCGGCTCCAGCATGACGTCACAGCCGCAGGCGTCTGCAATGATGCGCGCCGTCTGCTGTGTGCGACCTAAATCGCTGGTAATGACGTGGGTAATGCCCAGCGTTCGGGCGCGTTCTGCCACCTGCCACGCTTGCTGCACGCCCTTCTCTGTAAGAGGACTGTCTGACTGGCCTTGAATACGTCGCTCGGCGTTCCACTGCGTTTCACCGTGGCGAACAAGGTATACCTGTAACATGCTTTTTTTCCGTTATACTGCGATGAGTTTTTTTTGAATCGAGCTTAATTATGCACCATGTTGTCTCTGCTACCACTAATCCTGCCAAAATTCAGGCAATTCTAAGGGCATTTGAAGAGATCTTCGGCGCAGGATCCTGCCATATTGAAGCCATCGGCGTCGAGAGTGGCGTTCCTGAACAGCCGTTTGGCAGCGAGGAAACGCGCGCTGGAGCACGAAACCGCGTAGCAAATGCCAGGGCTGCGGCACCGGATGCGGACTTTTGGGTGGCAATTGAAGCCGGTATCGACGAAGGCGCAACCTTTAGCTGGGTGGTGATCGAAAGCCGTGAACAGCGCGGTGAAGCGCGTTCAGCCACCCTGCCGCTGCCGGAGATTATTCTGGAAAAAGTCCGCGCGGGTGAAGCGCTCGGGCCGGTGATGTCGCAGTACACCGGCATTGATGAGATTGGCCGTAAAGAAGGGGCGATTGGCGTCTTTACCGCAGGCGCGCTGACGCGTTCAGGCGTTTATCATCAGGCGGTGATCCTGGCGTTAAGCCCGTTCCATAACGCGATTTATCGCTAAGCGTTTTTCAATAGCACCGCTTCCAGCCACTGGCGCAGCTCAACGGGCGCCGACTTCAGGCTGTTCGATCCGCGGGTAATCGTTGCGATGCCCGCGCCGAGCTCATTTTTCAGTTCGCGCTGGCTCATCTCACCGCGCAGCAACTCTTCGATGATCCGCACGCGCGTGCCCAGCGCCTCGCGCTCGTCCGGCGTGAGCATCAGCTGCATAAGGGGTAAATGCAAATCCTGTTCGTAAGACTGGCGAAGCAGCTCCACAAAACGAAGCCACTCCTGATGACGTTGTTCGGCGATTGCCGAGGAATACGGGGAATGCTGGGTCATGTTATGCTGCCTCTTGTACTCTTTAGCGAGTACAGCATAACACAACCCGCGCCGATCAGTAACGTCTCTGCCACTCGACATCACTCATCAGGGTATCTTTCTGCCCCATGAAGTAGCGATAGTAGGCGTCATAGGCCAGCACGTTCTTCACATAGCCGCGCGTTTCCGAGAACGGGATGCTCTCGACAAACGCCACGGCGTCAATGCGTCCGGCGCTGTTGCCGAGCCAGGTACGCACGCGACCCGGCCCCGCGTTATACGCCGCCGACGCGAAGATGCGGTTATTGCCGAACTGCTGATACACGTACTGCAGGTAGCTGGTACCGATGTTGATATTGGTATCCGGATCCAGGAGCTGTGACGGGCTGCTGTAGCCAGGAATATTAAACATCTTCACCGTGTGCGTCGCCGTGCCCGGCATAATCTGCATCAGGCCGCTGGCGCCCACCGGGGAACGGACTTTCGGGTTCCATGCGCTCTCCTGACGGGCAATTGCCATCGCGTAGCTTTGCGGGATATCTTTGCCGCTGGTGTAGCGATCGAACAGATCCTTGTAAGCCAGCGGGAAACGCTCTTCGAGATGATCCCAAAGCTTACCGGCGATCGTCGCCTGCACGCTCAGATCCCACCAGTGGTTATCAAAAGCATAGCGGGCAAGCTGGGCTTTCTCGTCGGTGCTGCGGCTGGTCACCAGATTCGCCCACTCGCTGCGCGCGGTATTATCCATATTCCAGTACATCAGCTCGCGCACGCGCGCCATTTCTGGCCCCTGCGTCAGCGCCGGGTTCGCGTTAGCGGGCGCTTTATCAATGCGGAAGGTGTACTCCTCGCCCAGGCGCTGCGCGGCTGCCATCGGGTAGAACCCGCGCTGCTGCATCAGCGTATGGAGAATTTCTTTGGCCTCGTCATCACGACCGCGCTCCATCAGCAGATCGGCCTGCCAGTAGCGCCATTCGTCCTTCTCTTTGGCCTCCATAGGCAACCGCGCAAGCCAAGTATTCAGCCCACGGCGATCTCCCATACCCAGCGCCATGCGCACGCGACGTTCCACCAGAGACGTGGAGTTCGAACCCATAATGGCATCGTCACGCCAGCGCGCCTGTTCATCGGTCACATCCGTGCCCATCAGTCGCCACGCCACGATATCGCGCAGCTCCTGGGTTTGTTCCTCATTAAGCTGCTGCGCCTGCACCAGCTGCGGGATCATCAGCCGCGCGTTTTCCACATCGTCACGCGCCACGCTGGCAAAGGCCACCGCCGCCATCTGGCGGGTAAAATCGGTCGCGCCCGTACTGCGGGCAAAGGTCAGCACGCTGTTAGGATCGTTAGCCAGCGAGATAACCGCGGTGGAGATCGTCTGGTAATCGGACGGCATCTGCCCCGCCAGCGTGGTCACCAGACGCGTGTTGCCGGCTTTCATCGCCAGACGGATGCGCTCAAGATAGGACAGCGGATCCTGCTTGCCGGATGCGCGCCACGCGCCGAACAGGGAATCACAGGCGTTCGGCTGGTTTTTCCCGGTCAGCCAGAGCTCTTTCGCCCCGGCCCAGGCCTCTTCCTGCTGGCCGGTCGCCCATTTCGCGTAGTAATAGTTACACTGCGCTTCGGTGGTATTCGGCTTTTCAGGGCTAAACGCCAGCAGTCCGCGCCAGTCTTCGCGTCGCGCCAGCTCATTCACAAAACGAGACTGAAGATTCCGGGCTGGCGGCAGGGTCGGGTTCGCCTGAATGAAGTTATTCACGGTAACGGTGGGCTGATTTATGAGATCGTCCGTAATTTGACGATACTCCAGATACGGATACAGCGGATAATCCTTTAGCGTCGGCATCAGCGCCTGCACGGTATCCATCTGCTTGTTGTCCCACGCCTGTTTAATCTGGGCGTAGCGGTTGCGTTGTTCATCCAGTGAATCGGCATGCACCGCCTGGCTTACCGCCATTACGCATACGCTGGCAGCCAGCAGACGCCAGACCACCCGTTTGGCTTTTTCCACAAGCTCTTCCTCATTGTTTTTTCGTCAATTGCAGCGTCTTGCCACGTCAAAGTCTAATTAACTTATGCTAACCAGGCATCCTTCAACGCGCCACGTCATGGACACTTTTTTACCTTTCTTGCGCGTTTTAACACTCCCGACGTTCCTGGCTGGGATTAGGACGTGAAAAAGGCTACACTTCGAGGCTGAAATTCCTTCTCATTACGATAAAAGAGGCGAAGTCCAACGTGGCTCAATTCGTTTATACCATGCATCGTGTCGGTAAAGTTGTCCCGCCGAAACGTCATATTCTTAAAAATATCTCGCTGAGCTTCTTCCCGGGCGCAAAAATCGGTGTTCTGGGTCTCAACGGTGCCGGTAAGTCCACCCTGCTGCGCATCATGGCCGGCATTGATACAGACATCGAAGGTGAAGCCCGTCCGCAGCCTGGCATCAAGATTGGCTACCTGCCGCAGGAACCTCAGCTGAACCCGGAACACACCGTGCGCGAATCCGTTGAAGAAGCGGTATCCGAAGTGGTTAACGCCCTGAAAGGTCTCGATGAAGTGTATGCCAAATACGCCGAGCCGGATGCGGACTTCGACAAGCTGGCTGCACAGCAGGGCAAGTATGAAGAGATTATCCAGGCGCACGACGGTCACAACCTGAACGTGCAGCTGGAGCGCGCGGCGGATGCCCTGCGTCTGCCGGACTGGGATGCGAAAATCGCGAACCTCTCCGGTGGTGAACGCCGTCGCGTGGCGCTGTGCCGCCTGCTGCTGGAAAAACCAGACATGCTGCTGCTCGACGAACCGACTAACCACCTGGATGCAGAATCCGTGGCGTGGCTGGAGCGCTTCCTGCACGACTTCGAAGGCACCGTTGTGGCGATTACCCACGACCGTTACTTCCTCGACAACGTCGCTGGCTGGATCCTGGAGCTGGACCGCGGTGAAGGTATTCCGTGGGAAGGCAACTACTCCTCCTGGCTGGAGCAAAAAGATCAGCGTCTGGCTCAGGAAGCTTCTCAGGAAGCGGCGCGTCGTAAGTCTATCGAGAAAGAGCTGGAGTGGGTTCGTCAGGGCGCGAAAGGCCGTCAGTCTAAGGGCAAAGCCCGTCTGGCACGCTTCGAAGAGCTGAACAACACCGAATACCAGAAACGTAACGAAACCAACGAACTGTTTATTCCACCTGGAGCACGTCTGGGGGATAAAGTGGTTGAAGTGACCAACCTGCGTAAGTCTTACGGCGACCGCGTGCTGATCGACGACCTGACCTTCTCCGTACCGAAAGGCGCTATCGTGGGCATCATCGGTCCGAACGGCGCGGGTAAATCGACTCTGTTCCGCATGATGTCCGGTCAGGAACAGCCTGACAGCGGCTCTATCACCCTGGGTGAGACCGTGAAGCTGGCCTCCGTTGACCAGTTCCGTGACGCGATGGACAACAGCAAAACCGTGTGGGAAGAAGTGTCCGGCGGTCTGGATATTATGCGCATCGGCAACACCGAGATGCCAAGCCGCGCCTACGTTGGTCGCTTTAACTTCAAAGGCACCGATCAGGGCAAACGCGTGGGCGAGCTGTCCGGCGGTGAGCGCGGTCGTCTGCACCTGGCGAAGCTGCTGCAGGTGGGCGGTAACGTACTGCTGCTCGATGAACCAACAAACGACCTGGATATCGAAACCCTGCGCGCGCTGGAAAACGCCCTGCTGGAGTTCCCGGGCTGCGCGATGGTTATCTCGCACGACCGCTGGTTCCTCGACCGTATCGCGACCCACATTCTGGACTACCAGGACGAAGGTAAGGTGGAGTTCTTCGAAGGTAACTTCACCGAATACGAAGAGTACAAGAAACGCACGCTGGGCGCCGACGCGCTGGAGCCGAAGCGTATTAAGTACAAGCGTATTGCTAAGTAAGTGCCCAAAAAGCCGGGTGGCGCTCACGCTTACCCGGCCTACGGTTCTGCGCTGTTTGTAGGCCGGGTAAGGCGAAGCCGCCACCCGGCTTTTTTATTTGCCCACGTAATACCGCTTCACCTCGTCAAACTGCATCGCAAACTCGATATAGCTCATCAGCGCGGGCGAATTCAGCTTGCGGCTCGGATAGGCCAGCCAGAGGTCGTTGCCTTCAACGTTCCACTCCGGCAGTACCTGCACCAGCGCGCCCTTTTCAACCTTATCTCCCAGCAGAAATGCAGGAAGCAGCGTGATCCCCGCCCCGGCCATCGCGCACTCGCGGGCGTACACCAGATTATCGGTCATGTGCGCGTTATCCGGCAGGTAGCGGTAATCCTCATTCTCGCTTCGCAGAAGCCACTCCGACCAGGCTCTGTGCGTAATGCTGCGGTGCTCCACCAGCTGACGGGGATGCGTTAGCGGCGCCCGGCGCGCCAGATAGTCCGGCGAGGCCAGCATGTAGCGCGGACAGTGCCCGATCATTCGGCCAATCAGGGAGGAGTCCTGCGGCTTGCCGGTACGCAGCGCCACGTCAAAGCCGGACTCGACCAGATCCACCACATCATCAGAGATCGACACGTCCAGCGAAACCTCAGGATAGCGAAGCTGGAACTCGGCATTCATATGCGCCAGCAGCGTCGCGCCAATCCCAGCCGGACAGGTGATGCGCAGCCGCCCGCTCGGGTTTTCGCGCAGGCGCTGAATGGCATACTCCGCCCGCTCGCTGGCCGCCAGCATTTCGCGGCAGTGCACCAGATAGTGCTCGCCCGCAAACGTCAGGTTCAGCCTGCGGGTGGTGCGGTTCAGCAGGCGGATACCCACCTGCTGCTCCAGCTGGCTAATTCGCTGGCTGACGCTGGATTTAGGTAGTTCTGCTTTCTGGGCTGCCGCGGTAAAGCTGCCCATCTCCGCCACCAGCGCAAAAAGCGCCATATCCTGCAGCTGTTTAAACATGATTGTTCATCCTGTACGAACGCTGAGTTCTTGATTGTCCATCTTATCATGCAGCTGGCCACTTAATAGACTAGCCTCAACAAAACGCATGCCATTGAGGAGCACACCATGTCAGTTAAAGCGATTGCCGTTAACCCAGAAAATCCCGCCTCGTTCATTGAAATCACCCCGCCGATGCCGCATCCCGGCGAGCACGATCTGCTGGTGGAGGTGAAAGCCGTCTCCGTTAACCCGGTCGATACCAAAGTCCATGCGGGCATTGCCAAAAACGGACTGAACGAGCCGCGCATTCTCGGGTGGGATGCAAGCGGGATCGTCAAAGCCGTTGGGGCGGGCGTCACCGGATTCAAACCGGGAGATGAAGTGTGGTACGCGGGCGACATCACCCGCCCGGGCAGCAACACCACGCATCAGCTGATTGATGCGCGCATTGTCGGGCGCAAGCCTGCAAGCCTCGGCTGGGCGGCTGCCGCTGCACTGCCGTTGACCGCACTCACCGCGTGGGAAGGCCTGTTTGAACGACTGAACATTCAGGATGCCGGCGCGGACAAAACCCTGCTGATCATTGGCGGCGCGGGCGGGGTGGGATCGCTGGCGATCCCGTTTGCGAAGCACAACAGCAAGGTGAAGATCGTCGCAACCGCGTCCCGCGAAGATTCCGCCCGGTGGTGCCGCGAACGCGGTGCAGATGTGGTGGTGAACTACCGCGATCTGAAAGGCGAACTGGCGAAACACGGGCTCAAATTTGTGGATTACATTTTCATCCTCAACGACACCGACGGGCACTGGGATGCGGTCAGCGAACTGATTGCCCCACAGGGGCATATCTGTTCCATCGTCGAGAATGAACGTCCGCTGAATCAGGACAAGCTGAAATCCAAATCCGCCGCCCTGCACTGGGAATTTATGTACACCCGCAGCATGTTCCAGACCGCGGATATGGCGCGTCAGGGTGAGATCCTCAATGAGGTGGCGAAGCTGGTAGATAATGGCGTGGTGGAAAGCTCACTGAGTGAAACGCTGCACGGTCTGAGCGTGGAGAGCATTACCGAGGCGCACCGTAAGGTGCTGGACGGGCATATGCGCGGAAAAGTGGTGGTTGAGTATTGAGTGGCCTGATGCCCTCACCCCGGCCCTCTCCCACGGGGAGAGGGAGGTTAACGCTTACCCCTGCTCCCCCATCATCTCCTTCACCAGCTCGACGCAGCGCAGGAAGCGGGAGTCATAATCCGACTCTTCCACGTGCACAAACTCAACGTTGTTTTCGTTGAGCATCTCCACCAGCATGGACTGGAATTCACGCCTGTCCACGGAACTGCCGAGGCTGCGCATGCCGTCGGCCACCCACGGGGTGTTGTTTTCTAGCAGGATCACCAGGTCAAAGCGATATTCGTCAATCAGCGCCTGCACGAACGGGTGCTCGCGCCCTTCGTATTTTTTACAGAACGCCTGAGTGGTGACGAAATCGGTATCGATAAACGCCACCTTGTTGGCATATTTCACTGCGAAATCAATGTACTGAGCGTGGCCGAGCGCGATTTTGTCATAGTCGGAATACTGCAGCGCCATCTCGTCGCCGCCCAGGTGCGAGAAGACATAATCGCGGCCGTACTCCCATGCGCTGGTGGTATTGAAGATATTCGCCAGCTTGTTGACCAGCGTTGATTTGCCGCTCGACTCGCCGCCCAGGATCGCGACGGTGCGCACAAAGAACGGCTTCACCTCGGTCGGGATGTAATCCCAGTAGCGGAACGGGTTTTCGCGGATCTGCGCTCCGCTGATGTTCATGAAGGTGCGTTTCGGATCGATCAGCACCGTCTCGATGCCCAGATGCTCGCGGAACTGCGGCGCATCGGACTCTTCAGAGGTGTAGATCCAGTTAGGCGCAATGCCCTTCTCTTCCATAAACGCTTTGATGCCGTTGCTCCACACGTCCCAGCCGTGCGGATACGGCTCCATGCCCTCTTCGTTAAAGGCATGAATGCGAATGTTTTTCTGGTACTTGAAGGTCTGAAGCAGCCAGCGCAGGCGGTCCGGCACGGTCGGCTGCTGCGACATGGCGCTGTCCTCAAACAGCTGGCGATCGCGGGTTTCATCGTAGCCCATGATGATGTGCAGCTCGTCAACCTGGCTACAGGCTCGCTGGATCAGATAGATATGCCCGGTATGCAGCGGGTAAAACTTGCCGAACACCACGCCGATGTTCTTTTGCATACGCGGGAATTCCAGCCCCAGAAAGCGGTGCAGCGCTTCCAGCTTCTGCGCACTGGGGCTTTTGATTTTGGCGTTCAGCAGCTGGCTCAGGTAGCCCTTGGTCATGCCGCTGGCGTCCGCCACCTGCTGCAGCGTGCAGCCCTTCTGGCGGATAGCGGTCTTGATGTAGTCAAATGATGACATAAATTACGGTGCCTCCTGCAAAATCGAATACGTAATTATAAGTCGTCAAAGACATTTAACGCATCTGCGAGTTTCTTCACGCCGAAAACCTGCATCCCTTCCGGGATTTTTTTCGGCACGTTAGCAGCGGGAACGATAGCCCGGCGGAAACCGTGTTTTGCCGCCTCGGAGATACGCTCCTGGCCGCTGGGAACCGGACGGATTTCCCCGGCAAGGCCCACTTCGCCGAAGACCACCAGATCCTGCGGCAGCGGCCTGTCACGCAGGCTGGAGACCATCGCCAGCAGCAGCGCCAGGTCTGCGCTGGTCTCAGTGACTTTCACGCCACCCACCACGTTAACGAAAACGTCCTGATCCGCCATCTGCAGCCCACCGTGACGGTGCAGCACCGCCAGCAGGATCGCCAGACGGTTCTGTTCCAGACCGACCGCCACGCGCCGCGGGTTGCCCATCATCGACACGTCCACCAGCGCCTGAATTTCGACGAGCAGCGGGCGCGTGCCTTCCCACAGCACCATCACTGAACTTCCGGAGGTGATCTCATCTCCCCGGCTCAGGAAGATCGCAGACGGGTTGCTGACTTCGCGCAGCCCCTGCTCGGTCATGGCAAACACGCCCAGTTCGTTCACCGCCCCAAAGCGGTTTTTATGGCTGCGCAGAGTACGGAAACGGGAGTCCGCGTCGCCGTCGAGCATGACGGAGCAGTCGATACAGTGTTCAAGCACCTTCGGTCCCGCCAGCGAGCCGTCTTTGGTCACGTGGCCGACCATCACAATCGCCACGCCGCGCGTTTTGGCAAAGCGCGTCAGGTAGGCCGCCGTTTCACGCACCTGCGCCACGCTGCCCGGCGAGGACTGAATGTCCGCCATGTGCATCACCTGGATGGAGTCGATCACCATCAGCTTCGGCTGCTCTTCTTCGGCGATCATGCAGATCTGCTCGATGCTGGTTTCGGAGAGCATGTTCAGATTGCCGGTCGGCAGGCCCAGACGGTGCGCGCGCATTGCCACCTGCTGAAGAGACTCTTCCCCCGTGACGTACAGTGTTTTCATCTGTTCGGCGAGCTTACAGAGCGTTTGCAGCAGCAGGGTCGATTTACCCGCGCCCGGGTTACCGCCGATCAATATGGCGCTCCCCGGCACCACGCCGCCGCCGAGCACGCGGTCAAACTCTTTGAACCCGGTGGAGAAGCGCGGCAGTTCTTCGAGGCTGATGTCCGAAAGTTTTTGCACCTTCGCCACGCCCGCATTGCCCGCATATCCGCTCAGGCGTTCATTGCGCGCCACGCTCGGCGAAGCCGCCACACCACGCACTTCGGTGATGGTGTTCCAGGCATGACAGGCGCTGCATTGCCCCTGCCAGCGCGGATAATCCGCACCACATTCATTACAGACAAATGCGCGTTTTGGAGCTTTCGCCACGGTTTACCTCTTTATTTCTGATTAAGGCTGCCGGAGAGAATGCAGAACACCCCCATCAGGTCAGCGTGACGGATAGTGACTTCCGTCTTTTCATTCACTTTTGGCTTGGCGTGGTAGGCAATGCCCAGGCCGGCCGCTTTGATCATCGGCAGATCGTTCGCGCCGTCCCCGATAGCGACGGTCTGGATAACCGGAATTTCATATTTTTCCGCCAGACGCGTCAGCGTATTGGCTTTGTACTGGGCATCAACAATATCGCCGATCACCTGGCCGGTCAGCTTGCCGTCCATGATCTCCAGCTCGTTGGCCACCACGGTGGTCAGATGCAGTTTTTCCCGCAGGTAATCCGCGAAGAAGGTGAAGCCACCTGAGGCGATCGCCACCTTCCAGCCGAGGGACTGCAGCTTCAGCACCAGCTGCGTCAGCCCAGGCATCAGCGGCAGTACGTCGCGCACCTGACGCAGAATGTTGGCATCGGCCCCTTTCAGGGTCGCCACGCGCTGGCGCAGGCTGGCGGTGAAGTCCAGCTCGCCGCGCATCGCACGCTCGGTGACTTCCGCCACCAGCTCGCCGCTGCCCGCCAGCTTCGCAATCTCGTCAATACACTCGATCTGAATGGCGGTTGAGTCCATGTCCATCACCAGCAGGCCCGGGGTTTTCAGGTGCGGAATTTTGCCCAGCGGCGCGACGTCCAGCCCGGCGTCATGCGCCAGGCGCGTGGCGCGCTGCGTCAGGGAACCCGCCAGGCGAATGACCTGGTAGTCTTCCACGCACCAGGCGGCGACGATGACCATCGCGGCCCCAAGTTTGGTTTGATACTGGGTCAGGCGTTGCTTATCCAGACCGCGTCCATACAGCAGCCAGCCGCTACGACCGGCATGGTAATCCAGAGGCATCACCTCATCGCCACTTAAAGAGAGCGGCAATCCTGGCCATAAAGAGACATCCGTTGGCAGGTCACACCAGGTAATGTTCGGCATTAAAGCTCCTGTAATTTCGTTCGCGCCGGAAGGTTGCAGAGGGAAAATAACGCATGAGGCTACCCTGTAACCATCACTTCTGGCAACATTAAGCCGTAAATTTTCAGCAGGTGGAATATGGCTCGCGCAAAACTGAAATTCCGGCTCCATCGCGCCGTGATTGTCCTTTCCTGTCTCGCACTCTTAGTGGTGCTGATGCAGGGGGCATCGTGGTTTAGCCAGAATCATCAACGGCAACGCAACCCGCAGTTTGAGGAGCTGGCCCGCACGCTGGCACGCCAGGTGACGCTCAACGTCGCACCGTCCATGCGAACCGAAACGCCGGACGATAAGCGAATAGGCCAGGTTTTACGCCTGCTCACGGAGAACAGCCGCATTCTTGATGCTGGCGTCTATGATGAGCAAGGCAACCTGATTGCCCGCGCGGGCGAGCACGTCGACGTGCGCGACAGGCTGGCGCTGGACGGGAAAAAAGCCGGGGGCTACTTTAACCAGCAGATTGTCGAACCTATTCAGGGGAAGAATGGCCCGCTGGGCTATCTGCGCCTGACCCTCGATACCCACACCCTGCCTACTGAAGCCAAACAGGTCGATAATACCACCAATATTCTGCGCCTGATGCTGCTGCTTTCACTCGCCATCGGCGTTGTGCTGGCGCGCACCCTGCTTCGCGGCAAGCGCTCGCGATGGCAGCAATCCCCGTTCCTGCTGACCGCCAGCAGATCCGTTCCCGAAGACGAAGAGAGCGAGAAGAAAGAATAGTGATAAAGTAGGTGAACGATTCGGAAAAGGAACTTTGCCATGACGACGTTACGCCTGCTTATCTCTGACTCTTACGATCCTTGGTTTAATCTCGCGGTAGAAGAGTGCATTTTCCGCCAGATGCCTGCCACCCAGCGCGTACTGTTTCTCTGGCGTAACGCCGATACGGTGGTCATTGGCCGCGCACAAAACCCGTGGAAAGAGTGTAATACGCGGCGTATGGAAGAGGATAACGTCCGCCTCGCGCGCCGGAGCAGCGGCGGTGGCGCGGTCTTTCACGATCTGGGCAATACCTGCTTTACCTTTATGGCGGGAAAACCGGAATACGACAAAACCATCTCAACTTCGATTGTCCTCAATGCGCTGAATTCACTCGGCGTGACGGCTGAAGCCTCCGGACGTAACGATCTGGTGGTGAAAACCCCCGACGGGGATCGCAAGGTGTCCGGCTCCGCCTACCGCGAAACGATGGATCGCGGGTTCCACCACGGCACCCTGTTGCTGAATGCCGATCTCAGCCGTCTGGCTAACTACCTGAACCCTGACAAGAAAAAGCTCCAGGCCAAAGGGATTACTTCCGTGCGCGGCCGCGTGGCGAATCTGGTGGAGCTGCTGCCGGGGATTACGCACGAGCAGATTTGCGACGCGATTCGTGAAGCGTTCTTTGAACATTACGGCGAGCGCGTGGAAGCAGAAGTGATCTCCCCAGACAAAACCCCGGATCTGCCCAACTTCGCCGAAACCTTCGCCCGCCAGAGCAGCTGGGAGTGGAACTTCGGTCAGGCTCCTGCGTTTTCCCATCTGCTGGACGAGCGTTTTACCTGGGGCGGCGTGGAATTGCACTTTGACGTGGAGAAGGGCCACATTACCCGTACGCAGGTCTTTACCGATAGTCTCAATCCGGCACCATTAGAGGCGCTGGCGGCACGTTTGCAGGGCTGTTTGTACAGGGCGGATATGCTGCAGCAGGAATGCGACGCGTTGATTGGGGATTTCCCTGAGCAGGAGAAAGAGTTAAGGGATTTGTCAGCATGGATTGCGCAGGCCGTGCGCTAGGTGCGGTCTGGTGCCCCCCCCCCAGCCCTCTCCCACAGGGAGAGGGAGGGAAGAGACTGAATTACGCTTTATCGCCCAGCAGAACGGATTCCAGCGCGATTTTGATCATGTCGTTGAAGGTAGTCTGACGCTCGGCAGCGGTGGTCTGCTCGTGGGTACGGATGTGGTCAGACACGGTACAGATGGTCAGCGCTTTCGCACCAAACTCAGCCGCGACGCCGTAGATACCCGCCGCTTCCATTTCCACGCCCAGAATGCCGTATTTCTCCATCACGTCGAACATCTCGCCGCCGTCCGGTGCATAGAACAGGTCCGCAGAGAAGATGTTACCCACGCGCGCTTCAACGCCCAGCGCTTTGGCTGCGTCAACCGCATCGCGCACCATGCCGAAGTCAGCAATCGCTGCGAAGTCATGGTCTTTGAAACGCATACGGTTAACTTTGGAATCGGTGCAGGCACCCATACCGATAACGATGTCGCGCAGCTTAACGTCCATGCGCACCGCGCCACAGGAGCCAACGCGGATAATTTTCTTCACGCCGAAATCGGTGATCAGCTCTTTAGTGTAGATAGAGCAGGATGGGATACCCATACCGTGGCCCATAACGGAAATTTTGCGGCCTTTATAGGTACCGGTGAAGCCCAGCATGCCGCGAACGTTGTTCACTTCACGCACGTCTTCCAGGAAGGTTTCTGCAATGTGCTTCGCGCGCAGCGGGTCGCCCGGCATCAATACGACGTCAGCGAAATCACCCATTTCTGCATTAATGTGAGGAGTTGCCATCTTCAGTTCCTTTAACATTGTTTATTCTTTTCACCCTCTCCCGCAGGGAGAGGGCTGGGGTGAGGGCATCAGACCTCACCCTACATGATTCAGAACATGGCCTTGCCATATTCCATGTCAGACGTACCAAAGTATTTGGCGATAGTCTGGCCGATGTCCGCGAAGGTTTCACGGTGCCCCAGCGAGCCCGGCTTCACTTTCGGGCCGTACACCAGCACCGGAATGTGCTCGCGGGTGTGGTCGGTACCGGTCCAGGTTGGGTCACAGCCGTGGTCCGCGGTCAGGATCAGAATGTCATCTTCACCCACCAGCTCCATCAGCTCCGGCAGACGGCGGTCGAACAGCTCAAGACCCGCAGCATAACCCGCGACGTCGCGACGGTGACCCCAGGAGGAGTCGAAGTCCACGAAGTTGGTGAAGACAATGGTGTTGTCGCCCGCTTCTTTCATCTCTTTGATGGTGGCATCGAACAGCGCATCCAGACCGGTCGCTTTGACCTTTTTGGTGATGCCGCAGTTAGCGTAGATATCCGCGATTTTACCCACGGACACCACGTGACCGTCCTTCTCTTCAACCAGCTTCTGCAGCACGGTTGGCGCCGGCGGCTCAACGGCCAGATCGTGACGGTTACCGGTACGCTGGAAGTTACCCGCTTTGTCGCCGATAAACGGACGCGCGATCACGCGCCCAATGTTGTAGCCGCCTTCGGTCAGCTCTTCACGGGCGATTTCGCACAGCTCGTAGAGTTTATCCAGGCCATACGTTTCTTCATGGCACGCAATCTGGAACACGGAGTCAGCAGAAGTGTAGAAAATCGGCTTGCCGGTTTTCATGTGCTCTTCGCCGAGCTGATCCAGAATCACGGTACCGGAAGAGTGGCAGTTGCCGAGGTAACCCGGCAGGTTGGCACGCTTCACCAGCTTATCGAGCAGCTCCTGCGGGAAGCTGTTCTCGTGATCGGAGAAGTACCCCCAGTCGAACAGCACCGGCACACCGGCAATTTCCCAGTGACCAGACGGGGTGTCTTTACCGGAGGAGAGCTCGTGCGCCCAGGCGTAGGCGCCCACGACTTCCGCGTTGCCGTCCATACCGGCTGCGATTTTACCGGTAGAGCCTTCATGCGCTTTCACCAGCCCGAGGCGGGTCAGGTTAGGTAGAGTCAGAGGGCCTTTACGACCGTTGTCCGCTTCGCCTTTCGCACAGGCTTCCGCGATGTGACCCATGGTATCGGAACCCACGTCACCAAAACGTTCTGCATCTTCGGTTGCGCCGATGCCGAATGAGTCCAGCACCATAATAAATGCACGTTTCATAATTGTTCTCCGTACGTAGTGCTTAAAAATTATCGATCAGATCAGTATACCGCTATTCGGTGATACGGCGATAGACAGTCGGTGTGGTTTCCGGTGCTTTATCGTCAAGCGTGATGGCCGCCTTCACCGCTTTCGCCGCTTCCTGCCAGCTGGCTTCGTCTTTGGCGTGGATCACCGCCAGCGGACGTTGGCCGTCAACGCTGTCGCCCAGACGGGCCATATCGGTAAAGCCGACGCTGTAATCAATGGTGTCTGAGGCCTGACGACGGCCGCCGCCCATTGAGACCACCGCCATGCCGAGGGCACGGGTGTCCATGGCGGAGACAAACCCTTCGCTATCGGCATACACCGCTTTGCTGAGCGTCGCGGTTGGCAGGTACTTCGCGTAGTTTTCGACGAAGTCTGTCGGGCCTTTTTGCGCCGCGACCATGCGGCCGAAGATCTCCGCCGCTTTGCCGTTATCCAGCACCGCCTGCAGTTTCGCGCGCGCTTCCGCATCGTCTTTGGCCAGCTTGCCGGAGATTAACATCTCAACGCACAGCGCCATGGTCACGTCAAACAGACGCGGGTTGCGGTATTCACCGGTCAGGAACTGCACCGCTTCACGCACTTCGACTGCGTTACCGGCGCTGGACGCCAGCACCTGGTTCATGTCGGTGAGCAGTGCGGTGGTGCGCACGCCCGCGCCGTTGGAGACGCCAACGATCGCTTCGGCAAGCTGCGCAGAGAGTTCATAGGTTGGCATAAAGGCGCCGCTGCCCACCTTCACGTCCATCACCAGCGCATCCAGCCCTTCCGCCAGCTTCTTCGCCAGGATAGAGGCGGTGATCAGCGGGATGGAGTCAACGGTCGCGGTGATGTCGCGGGTCGCGTAGAAACGCTTGTCTGCCGGAGCAAGAGAGCTGGTCTGGCCGATAATCGCCACACCAACGTCTTTAATAATGTCGCGGAAGCGGTTGTCGTCCGGGAAGATATCGAAGCCCGGAATGGCTTCCAGTTTGTCGAGCGTACCGCCGGTGTGGCCCAGGCCGCGTCCGGAGATCATCGGGATGTAACCGCCACAGGCTGCCACCATAGGGCCGAGCATCAGGGAGGTCACGTCGCCCACGCCGCCGGTGGAGTGTTTATCCACAATCGGGCCATTAAGGTTGAGGCTTTTCCAGTCCAGAACGGTTCCTGAATCTCGCATCGCCATGGTCAGCGACACGCGCTCAGGCATCGACATATCGTGGAAGAAAATGGTCATCGCCAGAGCCGCAATCTGCCCTTCTGAGACGGTGTTATCACGAATGCCGTTGATGAAGAAGCGGATCTCTTCGTCGCTTAATGCATGACCATCACGTTTTTTACGAATAATTTCTTGTGCGAGAAACACGGTAACCTCCATGCGGAATCGGGGGAGTTGTGGCGGGTGGCGTTACGCTTACCCGCCCTACGATCCTGTAGGCCGGATAAGCGAAGCGTCATCCGGCGTTGTATGGCAATCAGTAGCTGCTTGCGCTCTTACCGTCGCCGTGACCCAGCGCTTTCAGCAGGCTGGCCAGCAGGCTGGAGGCGCCGAAGCGGTAGTGACGGGAATCGGCCCAGTCGGCGCCAAACAGCTCGTCGGCAATCGCCAGGAACTGCTGCGCGTCTTCCGCGGTACGCACGCCGCCCGCAGGTTTGAAACCAACGGTTTTGGACACGCCCATGTCGCGGATCACTTCCATCATGATGCGCGCGCTTTCCGGGGTCGCATTCACCGGTACTTTACCGGTAGAGGTTTTAATGAAATCCGCACCGGCTTTGATGGAGATTTCAGACGCCTTACGAATCAGCGCTTCTTCTTTCAGCTCGCCGGTTTCGATGATCACTTTCAGCAGCACGTTTGCCGCCGCACACGCGTCTTTACAGGCTTTCACCAGGTCAAAACCGACCTGCTCGTTACCGGCGATCAGCGTGCGGTACGGGAACACCACGTCAACTTCGTCTGCGCCGTAGGCAATTGCCGCGCGGGTTTCTGCCAGCGCAATGTCGATATCGTCGTTGCCGTGCGGGAAGTTAGTTACGGTTGCAATGCGCACGTCCGGGGTGCCCTGCTCTTTCAGCGTCTTACGGGCAATCGGGATAAAGCGCGGGTAAATACAAACGGCTGCGGTATTACCCACTGGCGTTTTCGCCTGATGGCACAGGGCGATGACTTTCTCATTAGTGTCGTCATCGTTCAGGGTGGTCAGGTCCATCAGTTTCAACGCGCGCAGGCTGCTTGCAGTTAAATCGGTCATAACTTTCTCCAACGGCAGTGCCGTATAAATTTTACCTTGCGGGTCTGTGAGTATTCTAACATTCACCCGCATCCACACTTCGACATTCATCACAGTTAATGAAAACTGCATACAAATTTGCATTACTGTAATGAGATCTTCTTCAAACTTTAGTAGGGAGATTGCCGACTAAAGCAGCAATACCCCCTGTGGGATCAAAAGCGCCAACAGGCAGGCTTTCTACAATCCGTTCATCATCCGCAGAACATTCAAGGAAGCGAATATGCCCCACTCCAGCCCCGACGCCCTGCAGCAACGTTGCCAGCAGATTGTGACAAGCCCGGTGTTAACCCCGGGACAAAAACGTCATTTTCTGGCGCTGGAAGCGGAAAACAACCTGCCGTATCCGGCACTCCCTGAAGCTGCGCGCGCCGCGCTGGACGAGGGGTTTATCTGCGACATGTTCGAAGGCCATGCGCCTTACAAACCCCGTTACGTTCTGCCGGATTACGCAAAATTTCTGGCTAATGGTTCAGAATGGCTTGAGCTGGAAGGGGCAAAAGATCTCGACGATGCCCTCTCGCTGTTAACCATCCTCTACCATCATGTTCCGTCCGTCACATCGATGCCGGTCTATCTCGGTCAGCTTGATGCGTTGCTGCAACCTTATGTTATAATTCTAACACAAGAAGAGATCGATAGCCGAATAAAACGTTTCTGGCGCTATCTCGACCGTACGCTGCCCGATGCGTTTATGCACGCAAACATCGGGCCTGCTGACGGCCCCATCACCCGTGCCATTTTGCGGGCCGATGCAGAGCTGAAGCAGGTAGCGCCAAACCTGACCTTTATCTACGATCCGGATATCACCCCGGATGATTTGCTGCTTGAGGTGGCGAAAAACATATGTGAATGCAGCAAACCTCATATTTCTTATGGCCCGGTGAATGATAAAATTTTCACAAAAGGCCGTTACGGCGTGGTGAGCTGTTACAACTCCCTTCCGCTTGAAGGCGGTGGCAGCACCCTGGTGCGCCTTAACCTCAAAGCCATTGCTGAACGTAGCACATCCATTGAAGACTTCTTCACCCGCACGCTCCCGCACTACTGCCAGCAGCAAATGGCCATCATCGATGCACGCTGCGGTTTCCTGTACGAGCAATCTGGCTTCTTTGAGAATAGCTTCCTGGTGAAAGAGGGGCTGATTGATGCCGATCGGTTTGTGCCGATGTTTGGCATGTACGGCCTAGCGGAAGCGGTAAACGCGCTCTGTGAGAAAGCAGGAATAGCGGGACGCTACGGAAAGGATGAACAGGCCAACGCGCTGGGCTATCGCATCAGCGAACAGCTTGCGGCGTTTGTCGAAAACACGCCGGTGAAGCACGCCTGGAAGCAGCGCGCGATGCTTCATGCCCAGTCGGGGATCAGCTCCGATTCGGGTACCACGCCAGGCGCGCGCCTGCCCTACGGCGACGAGCCGGATCCCATCAGCCACCTGCTGGCGGTGGCTCCCCATCACAAGCACTACTCTTCCGGGATAAGCGATATTCTGACGCTGGATGAAACAGTAAAACGCAACCCGCAGGCGGTGGTTCAGCTGTGCCTGGGCGCGTTCAGGGCGGGTATGCGTGAGTTTACCGCCAACGTAGCGGGTAACGATCTGGTGCGCGTAACCGGGTATATGGTACGGCTATCGGATCTGGAGAAATACCGCGAAGCAGGGTCGAGAACGAACACCACGTGGCTGGGTGAAGAAGCCGCACGTAATACCCGTATTCTGGAACGTCAGCCTCGCGTGATTAGCCATGAACAGCAGATGCGCTTTAGTTAGTCAGGTCATTCCTTTTTCCTGCGTAGACGGGCCGGGCAGCCGCCTGGCACTGTTCCTGCAGGGCTGCAACCTGCGCTGTAAAACCTGCCACAACCCGTGGACGATCGGCCGCTGCAACGACTGCGGGGACTGCGTGCCCCACTGCCCGCACGACGCGCTGATTATGCATGCGGGACGCGTCTGGTGGCAGGAGAGCAACTGCCACCAGTGCGACACCTGCCTGCGCCTGTGCCAGCAGCAGGCAACGCCTATGGCGCACCGCCTGAGCGTGGAGGAGATCCTCGCTCAGGTCCGCAAATCTGCACCGTTTATAGAGGGGATCACCGTAAGCGGTGGAGAAGCCACAACGCAACTGCCGTTTTTAGTAACGCTGTTCACCGCGATCAAAGCCGATCCCGCCCTGCATCATCTGACCTGCCTGGTAGACAGCAACGGCTTGTTAAGCGAAACCGGCTGGCAAAAGCTGCTGCCGGTACTGGATGGCGCGATGCTGGATCTCAAGGCGTGGGGTAACGAGCACCATCGCTTCCTGACCGGGCGCGACAATCCGCAGATCAAGCAGAGCATCCGCTGGCTGGCAGATCGTCGCCGTTTGACGGAGCTCCGCCTGCTGGTGATTCCGGGGCAGTGTGACTATCTGGAACACCTCAAGCCGCTGACGACGTTTATCCACGGGCTGGGAAACGTGCCGGTACGCCTCAATGCGTTTCATGCGCACGGCGTGTACGGCGAGGCGGCGTCATGGCGCAGCGCCACGCCCGAGGACGTTGAACCGCTGGCGCGGGCACTGGAAAAACAGAAGATAACGGTGATCCGCCCGGCGCTTTATCTATAGCGTGATGCCAAATACCAAACGGGTATTTTCCAGCAGCGCGTCGGCAATCACCTCTTCTGGCTCCTTTCGCAGTTCACACAGGGTGGTAAACACGCGTGCCGCCTGCTCCGGACGATTTGGCTGGCCCTGAAAACCATTCAATGGCATGTCAGGCGCGTCGGTTTCCAGCAGAAGCGCCGACAGCGGCAACTGTGCCATTACGTCCCGGGTTTTACTGGCCCGGGGATAGGTGATGGTGCCACCTACACCAATTTTGTAGCCCAGTTCGATAAAGCGCTGCGCCTGCTGCAGGCTGCCGGAGAAACCATGCACGACGCCCCTGCGCGGCAGATCGATGCGTTTCAGGTGCATCGCCAGCTTATCGTGCGTGCGTCTTGAGTGGAGGATCACCGGCAGATCGTGGCGCTTCGCCAGCCTGAGCTGCGCGTCGAGGATCGTCTGCTGGCGCTCAAACTGCGGATCCTCGCGATAAAGATCGAGGCCGATCTCCCCGATGGCGACAAGCTTGTCGCCTGCGGTCTGCACGATCTCATCAAGTCCCTCAATGTTCTCATCCCGATGTCGCTCAATCACAATCGGATGCAGGCCGAGCGCGGCATAGAGTGCGGAGTGCCGCATGGAAAGATCCAGCACGCGGGAAAAGTAAGCCGCTTCCACTGAAGGCACAATGATGGCCTGAACGCCTGCCTCGGCCGCTTTCGCAATACTGTGTTCTTCATCTCCCGTAAACGGCGGGAAATCGAAGTGGCAGTGGGTATCAATAAAGCGGTGCGTCACGCCAGATCCTCGTTATCCAGTAAAGCGTCATTCGCCTGCGGAATATCCACAAGCGGCACCGTCAGAGCGTCGTTAGCGACAACCGCAGGCGGCGTAATAATGCGTTTATGGCGATGAAGCGGCGGTTGCTCTGCCAGCATTTTACCCACCGTCGCCAGGAAGTAGCGTCCGCACAGCCGCCCCGTTTTGTAATCCATACGCAGCGCAGGAACGCGACTGCCCAGCGCCATGCTCAGCAGCGGCTTAGGCGGATAAATTTCAAAAATACGCAGCTTACCCGGCGGCTTTTCAATGAATCGCTGCATCGCGCCGTAGGTTGTTTCATGCTGCTTCGCGATGTTCACCAGCGGCTGGAGGCTGCTGTCGCCCAGCCAGCGCTCCATCCGCTTAAACCACTGCGGGGTGTAATACATTTGCGACGGCACGGTACGGATCACCACGATGGTTTTCGCCCCGCGACGGGCGGCTTCCTGCACCGGCACCGCGTCACTGATCCCGCCGTCAAGATAGCTAATACCGTCCAGCAGGGCGCCGGTACGATAAAAGCCGGGGATCGCGCTGGAGGCGCGGATGATGTCCAGCCAGTTCTCCTTTTGAGGAGAAAAATAGCCCGGCGAATAGTCATCGCCCCGGCTGGCGCACATCCAGAATTCTTTGCCGCTATCAAACAGACGGGCGGCAGTATCCATGGCCAGCGGCATCTGGCTGGAGGTCGACTCCAGCAGCCAGTCGAGATCGATCAGGTTGCCGCCGCGCACAAAGCGCACCGGGTTAAAAAATTCTTTCGCCGTGGTGTAGCGCATAATGACCTTTCGCGCGTAGCCGGGCTGGTTACAGACATAGGCAGAGAGATTCTGCGCGCCGGCAGAGGTGCCGAAGTAAAGGTCAAACGGGTTGAACTGCGCGCGCATAAATTCATCCAGCACGCCGGCGGTGAAAATGCCGCGCTGTCCGCCACCCTCGCAGACCAGCGCGAGTTGACCTGCGCGAAACGGCTTTAACGTCAGCGGCGCAATATTGCCGAGCGTAACGGGAATTCGTTGCCCCACCTCTGCTTTCCTGTTTTGATTATTTTATAACACCACAGTAACGCACCCGACCTGTTCCGCAAATAAGAAAAAGCCAGTCACAGTGACTGGCTTTATTTTGTTGAAGGAATATTGCGTTTTCTATGGACGTCGACGTCCCGTAAACAGGCTGACCAGGAACAGAATAATACCCACAACGAAGACAATTTTAGCTGCCCATGCCGCTGTACCTGCCAGTCCACCAAAGCCCAATGCGGCGGCAATTAACGCGATAACCAGAAATATAATGCCCCAACGAAACATAAGCTTCTCCTTTACCATAGTTAATGTCGGCCGCTAAACGTGAGCGCTCAGGTCACTCACCGGCGTTTTTCCAGAGTCGTTCTTATTTCGCCCGCTGGTGTTAGCCAGACGGGCGAATGGTCAAGATTTACTTCGTTTTCAGATCGTTTTTAACGCTTTTCACACCGTCAATCGCTTTCGCGATGGACTCGGCACGTTCACTTTGCGCCTGCGAATCTACCGTACCGGAAAGCTGAACCACGCCATCGGTGGTTTCTACTTTCACCTTACGGGACGGCACGATGTCATCCGCTAAAAGTTTAGCTTTGATTTCGCTAGTGGTGGCAGCATCACCGGCATAACCTTTCACCGACGCGTTTTTGCCGTCACGGACGTGCAGCTTATCGCTGACGGAGGCGACACCTTCGACGCCCTTCGCCACTTTTACCGCCTGTTCAGCCTGAGCCTGGCTTTCGACAAAGCCGCTCAGCGTGACCACTTTTTTGTCGGTCTTAACGGAAATGTCGGTGCTCTTAATGGCTTCATCATCCACCAGTGCGGCTTTCACTTTTGCTGTGATTGAGCTGTCATCCATGAAATTGCCGACTTTATTCATAGAGCTATCGATTTTTTGCCCTGCGCTATCGGCCGTGGATTGTGCTTTATCCATGGTGCTGCTTTCCGCCAGGGCGGAGCCGCTCACCAGAACGCTACCCAGAGTTACAGCCAGCAGAGTTTTAGAAATCTTCAGTCTTGTCATATTCATCGATCTATTCCTGTGTTGACCCGTTATTCGGGCTGCATACTTCCTTAGTAGTTTTATATATTGCGAATAAACACGCGGGCAAAATGGATAACCTAAAGTCATGCATTGAACAGTTAATTTATCCATGCCCGGTGTTAAACACTGAGTTAAATATAGATCACTCTCACAGAGCCGCTTTCAGAATTGGGCAAAAAACGCGCGAATAGCGTGAAATTGCGTTGAATTAAGAACATTCCGCAAGGGATTAATAAGACAGGAATTAAAGAAGAGCACGGCGGGACCCGTGCTCAGAGAGGGGATTAGTGCTCGCGGGTTTTACGGAACTGAACGTCAGGGTAACGTTCCTGCGTCAGGTTCAGGTTCACCATCGTTGGCGCGATATAGGTCAGGTTATCGCCGCCATCCAGCGCCAGCTGGACTTCATTCTTACGCTTAAATTCTTCGAATTTCTTCACGTCAGAACACTCAACCCAGCGCGCGGTCGCGACGTTCACCGATTCGTAAATCGCCTCCACGTTGTACTCGCTCTTCAGACGCGCAACGACCACGTCAAACTGCAGCACGCCGACCGCGCCAACAATCAGATCGTTATTCGCGATTGGGCGGAACACCTGCACGGCACCCTCTTCAGAGAGTTGAACCAGGCCTTTCAGCAGCTGTTTCTGCTTAAGCGGATCGCGCAGACGAATACGACGGAACAGTTCTGGCGCGAAGTTCGGAATACCGGTGAACTTCATCATTTCGCCCTGGGTGAAGGTATCACCGATCTGGATGGTGCCGTGGTTGTGCAGCCCGATGATGTCGCCCGGATAGGCCTCTTCAACGTGCGAACGGTCACCCGCCATAAAGGTCAGCGCGTCGGAGATGACAACGTCTTTCCCGATACGCACCTGGCGCAGCTTCATGCCCTTTTCATATTTACCGGACACCACGCGCATAAAGGCCACGCGGTCACGGTGTTTCGGATCCATGTTGGCCTGAATCTTAAACACGAAACCGGTGAACTTCTCTTCTTTTGCTTCCACTTCACGGGTGTCGGTTTTGCGCGGCATCGGCTGCGGCGCCCACTCCACCAGACCGTCGAGCATGTGGTCAACGCCGAAGTTACCCAGTGCGGTACCGAAGAAGACTGGGGTAATTTCGCCGCTCAGGAACAGCTCTTTGTCGAATTCGTGAGACGCGCCCTTCACCAGCTCCAGCTCGTCGCGCAGCTGCGCGGCCAGCTCTTCGCCAACCGCAGCGTCCAGATCCGGGTTGTCCAGACCTTTAACAATGCGCACTTCCTGAATGGTGTGGCCTTTACCGGTCTGATACAGGTAAGTTTCGTCTTTATAGAGGTGATAAACCCCTTTGAACAGCTTACCGCAGCCAATCGGCCAGGTGATTGGCGCACAGGCGATCTTCAGCTCGTTTTCCACTTCATCCATCAGCTCCATCGGATCGCGGATGTCACGGTCAAGCTTGTTCATAAAGGTGAGGATCGGCGTATCGCGCAGACGGGTGACTTCCATCAGCTTACGTGTCCTGTCTTCTACACCTTTCGCGGCGTCGATCACCATCAGGCAGCAGTCCACCGCCGTCAGGGTACGGTAGGTATCTTCGGAGAAGTCTTCGTGGCCCGGGGTGTCCAGCAGGTTCACCAGGCAGTCGTGATACGGGAACTGCATCACGGAGGTGGTAATCGAAATACCACGCTGTTTTTCCATCTCCATCCAGTCGGATTTTGCATGCTGGCTGGAGCCACGGCCTTTAACGGTACCCGCAGTCTGGATCGCCTGTCCGAACAGCAACACCTTCTCGGTGATGGTCGTTTTACCGGCATCCGGGTGAGAGATAATGGCAAAAGTGCGGCGCTTGGCCACCTCTTGCAGATAAGGAGACAACGTCATAATTAAATCTTCTTTTATTAGCGCGGCAGCACGCCACGCATCATGGAATACAAAATTGCGGCTATTTTACCCATCAACGGGGGGCAGGCAATCATTGTTTACACAGGAGTTGCTCCAGTTCGTTCAACGACGTGACGGTCCAGGTCGGCTCGATGCCTTCAGGCTTCACGCGGCCATGCGCGTTGAGCCACACGGTTGACAGACCTGACTTCATGCCGCCCAGGATATCTGACTCTGCCGTATCACCCACCATCAGGACGCGATCGCGGTCGGGATTTCCGGCCTGCGCCAGCGCGTAGTCGAAAATACGCGGATCCGGCTTCGGCACGCCAACCTCTTCCGAGATCACCAGCGCGTCGAAATGATCGCGCAGGCCGGTGCGCTCAAGGCGGATCTGCTGCAGGGCGGTAAAACCGTTGGTGATGATCCCCAGTTTCACCTTGCCTTTCAACGCATTCAGCAGGGAAACCGCGCCCGGCAGCGGTGCACAGATATCGGCCATCGCGTTCAGGAACGCATCGTTCAGCGTCCCCGGACTGACCTTTAAGCGTTCCGCCCAGACGTCAAAGCGCTGGTGCTGAAGCTGTAACGCGGTGATGGCACCGTTCTGGTAATCCACCCACAGCGGCTTATTTACCGCCTGATAGTCCTGAAAATCTTCAGCGGTGAAGGTCACGCTATAGTCGAGAAACATCCGCTGCAGGCCGCCGAACGAATCAAACGTAAACAGCGTTTCGTCGGCATCAAAGAAAATCCAGTCCCATTTCATCGTTACAACCTTATATTCGTTATCCAATCGGCAGAGCCATGATAATGGCGTCTTCACGTCCCTCTGCGGTGGGGTAGTAGTTACGGCGGATTGTCGCCTCGTTAAAGCCTAAGCTTTGATAGAGCGCGATGGCGGCGACATTCGACGCGCGCACCTCCAGCCACAGGGTGAAAACGTCACGGGTTTCGAGCTCACGGATGAGGTGCTCAAGCAGTTCTCTTCCCAGCCCACGGCGCTGAAACGCGGGATCAACCGCGATATTAAACAGCGTCGCTTCATCAAGAACAACCTGCGTGATCGCGAAGGCGGCCATGGTGCCGTCAACGTCCAGGCGGTAGTTCAGATACCGTTCGCCCTGATTGCTGGCGAAAGCTTTTTCGCTCCACGGAAACGCGTGGGCGCGTGTTTCAATCGCGAACGCGGTGGACAGGTCAGGCGTCGTGAGGGAAGAAATCGTGTTCATATTCGCAGATTTGTTGCCATAGCGCGCTGCGCGCTTTTGGGTTGGCTTTCAGTTCGTCCAGCGCTGGCGAGCAGATCTGGCTCCCCTGAAGAGAGATCTCATTTGCCTCTCCGATACGCCAGATGTTACAGCGGCTATCAGGAGGCAGCATCGCGACACGCTCTGGCGTCAGCGGTAAAACCTGGTCGGCCGTCAGCTTCAGGCTGCGAAGGACATCACCGATCAGGGGGTCATTCAGGGCAGGCAGTTCTTCTGCCACCATCACCAGACGAACGTGCGCCGGGATGGAGATGGCGATTTCGCCCTGCAACGCCGTCGGGCGACGCAAAGCCCACTGGGTAATGCCCAGCTGCTGCAACTGCCAGTCTCGTCGGGATGTCATAGGGAAAACTCCTGTCTCTCAGGCGCGCAAATATAGCAAATGTGTCGAAAGTGCGCCATCTACCTACTATAATCCCCGCCTGAGTTTATTGAGGAACAATTCATGTCTGCATTTACCCCGGCAAGTGAAGTCTTGCTGCGTCACAGTGATGATTTCGAAGAAAGCCGTATTCTGTTTGCCGGAGATATGCAGGATGACCTGCCTGCGCGTTTCGACTGTGCTGAAAGCCGTGCCCATACCCAATACTACCACCACTGGCAGGTGCTGAGCCGCCAGATGGGAGAGCGCGCGCGCTTTAGCCTGGTGGCAGAGCAGAGCGATATTGCCGACTGCGATACGCTGATCTACTACTGGCCGAAGAATAAACCTGAAGCCCAGTTCCAGCTGATGAACCTGCTCTCCCTGCTGCCGGTCGGCTGCGATATTTTCGTGGTCGGTGAAAACCGCAGCGGCGTGCGTAGCGCTGAACAGATGCTGGAAGGCTACGCGCCGTTGAATAAAGTCGACAGCGCTCGCCGCTGTGGTCTGTACCATGGCCGTCTGGAAAAACAGACAACGTTTGATCCCCAGGCTTACTGGGACGAGTACCAGCTTGACGGCCTGACCATCAAAACCCTGCCGGGCGTGTTCAGCCGCGACGCGCTGGATACGGGCAGCAAGCTGTTGCTCTCCACCCTGACGCCGCACACCAAAGGCAAAGTGCTGGACGTGGGATGCGGCGCGGGCGTGCTCTCTACCGTGCTCGCCAGCCATTCACCAAAAGTGCGCTTAACCCTGTGTGACGTGAGCGCTCCGGCGGTAGAAGCCAGCCGCGCAACGCTTGTCGCAAACGGTATTGAAGGCGAGGTGATTGCCAGCAACGTCTTCTCCGACGTCACCGGTCGCTTCGACATGATCATCTCTAACCCGCCGTTCCACGACGGCATGGAGACCAGCCTGGAAGCCGCGCAAACGCTAATCCGTGGCGCGGTCCGTCACCTCAACAGCGGCGGTGAGCTGCGTATTGTCGCGAACGCCTTCCTGGCGTACCCGAAAGTGCTGGACGAAACCTTCGGTTTCCACGAAGTGATCGCCCAGACCGGCCGCTTTAAGGTCTACCGTACCGTGATGACGCGTCAGGCCAAAAAGTAATCTCCACTCATGCAGGCCGGATAAGTGCAAGCACCATCCGGCTCCGCATGGCATCTGCATCGGCCATTTTTGCAGCAATCAAGGCGTCGCGCGCACTTTTCTGTTGACGTAAAGCTGAAAACATCTAGAATGCGCCTCCGTGGTTACGATACTTTTACAGTATCGATGGTATGCGAAGGTGGCGGAATTGGTAGACGCGCTAGCTTCAGGTGTTAGTGTCCTTACGGATGTGGGGGTTCGAGTCCCCCCCCTCGCACCATAAATCACAATGATATTGCTCGCACTGGGCGAAGGTGGCGGAATTGGTAGACGCGCTAGCTTCAGGTGTTAGTGTCCTTACGGATGTGGGGGTTCGAGTCCCCCCCCTCGCACCAACGAGGCGATATCAACAATAGTAAGATGACTGTGCGAAGGTGGCGGAATTGGTAGACGCGCTAGCTTCAGGTGTTAGTGTCCTTAGGATGTGGGGGTTCGAGTCCCCCCCCTCGCACCAATTATCTTACATCCCTTCTGTAGTTCCTCTTCTTTTCCCTGTTATTTCAAGCTCATCAGTATCACCAGAATTCCACTGACCAGTGCTACACATGATGGTAGTAAAACAAAGTGCCGCAGTTGCTTATGCCAGATCATGCCTGACGTGACTAACAGTCCTGACACAATGATCGCTTTCCATGTATCAAGGGAGAGATCGGCAAACATCAACCCGCAGAGAATGGCTCCCGGTAGCAATACCCCCCAACCACTGCCAAGCGCCCTGTTCAACATGCTCTGCCCTCTAAAAACGATAATGATAACCAATATCATATGACACGGATTATCATTTGTCAGCTGAATGAATCAAAATCCATCGTCCTTTACCTTTCCCGTAATGACAGGAATTGCCTAAGGTGATAAATTGCACACCTGTTAACAACATCTAAAGATTTTCTGATAATTACTCTTTGATTTTTTTTCATATTTTATTGCGATACAGCACCTACTTATTTGTTTTAATTAAATTTTAATAAAAACGCACGACTATGACATCACAATCCTGGCGGTCTTTGGTTCACAGAAAATATCAATTGTCGTTACGTTTATTTTTATTTCTGAACGCAACCTCGGCAGTGTTCTCGGTAACAAATCCGCTCAATTCTGTACGCCTGTTATCAGCCCCACTTATTGCTATTTTCTCCATCAGCACCGGTCTGTTCGTCTGGCACTGGAGAAAGCGCGCGCGGAAGATAAATATTCCTGTTGTTTCAGGGATATTCGGTATTTTGTGGGCCTGGCAAATTGTGTCTAAATTCGCCTTAATTACCCACGATCACGCGACGTATTTGTTAATCGCCCTATTAACGGTGCTTTTTATCGGAACGCTGGCATTCGCCAGTAATATCAAAGCCTTTACGCTGCATTCACTGCCTACGTTTATTGTCTGCCTGTGGTTAAGCGATCATGATATATGGCTGAGAATGACCTATTCTTTCGCACTTCCTGTGGTGGCAATTGCTATTCATAACATTTTGCAAACACGTAACGACCGTTTTGCTCAGGAGCTGCTCTCACGTCTTCTGGAAGAGCGAGAAACCCTTACCGATCTCAGCATGATGGACCCGCTTACCGGGCTTTATAATCGTCGCGGTCTGCAAAGCCGTCTGGAGAATCTGCCGACGGTTGAAAATGGCGAGCATTTTGTCCTGCTGATGGATATCGATCACTTCAAAGCCTATAACGACCATTATGGCCATATGATGGGCGACCAGGCGCTGAAGCGTGTCTCTGCGGCAATCCGCGATGCCGTGCGTTCCCGCGATATTGTGGCGCGTTTTGGCGGGGAAGAGTTTATGGTGCTGTTGACTAATATTTCTCTCGAACATGCTCGCCAGACGGCCGAGCGGATCCGTCAGAAAGTCTACGATTTGAAAATCCCGCATCTGTTTAACGAGAGCGTCGCGACAAACGTCACCATCAGCATTGGTATTGCCATTTTCGAGGATGAAGACGTAGAAGGCGCGCTGGAAAAAGCGGACAAAGCCCTCTATGAAGCCAAGCATATGGGGCGCAATAACATTCTGCTGAGTGAAGAGCTGCAGACGGCTTAAACATCACGACGATGTCACCCGGACAAAAGTCTTGCCATTGGTATAAGCAATAGTTAGGATTGGCAATCATTATCATTTAGATTTCTATCTATACTATGGCTACGCATACCGCACACATCGTCGAACCACTCCTCTGGCGAGCGCCCCTCACCAGTGGGAATGTTTCGCTTGCGGATGCCATACGGGATAAGATTGCGGAGACGCGCGCCCACCTGCTGGACTTCATCAGGCTTGATGAAGCGCACCCGAATCACGCCATGACGCTCTCAGAGTGGCGTCACCCGACAAAACTGCAGTCTCTGCTGGCTACCTATTCCGACCATATCTATCGCAATCAGCCCACCCTTACGCGGGAAAATAAACCCCTGCTCTCTCTCTGGGCGCAGTGGTATATCGGGCTGATGGTGCCACCGCTGATGCTGGCGCTGTTAACACAGAAGAGCATGCTGGAACTCTCGCCGGATAATTTCCACGTCGAGTTCCACGAAACCGGACGTGCGGCCTGTTTCTGGATTGATCTCCACGAAGACCAGAACGCTGAACGCCTGACGGCTCAGGAGCGTATGGAGCAGCTTATCATCCAGGCCCTGATTCCGGTGGTGGAAGTGCTTGAAGCGACGGGAGAGATTAACGCAAAGCTTATCTGGAGCAATACGGGCTATTTAATCCACTGGTATTTAACGGAAATGAAGCCTCTGCTTGGTGATGAGAACGTTGATGCCCTGCGTCAGTCCTGTTTCTTTGCAAAACAGCTTTCCGATGGCCGTGACAACCCGCTATTCCGCACCGTCGTGCTCCGTGATGGGCTTATGGTTCGCCGCACCTGCTGCCAGCGCTATCGCCTGCCGGACGTTAAGCAGTGCGGGGATTGCACGCTAAAGTAGAGCAGTGAATTGCCCGCTGGCGGTTCGCTTACCGGACCTAAAAACGGGCCCGTCCTGATGCTCTCACCTTGCCTCTCTCCCACATGGAGAGGGAAAAAACACTAAAAACGGCAACGTGCGTTGCCGTTTTGTTTTTACCTATGCCACCTGCTGATTGTCCTCTTCCGCGTTACGCTGCGCTTCTTCCGCTTCCTGCTCCAGCAGCTGTTTCTCGTATACTTTGAAGAACGGGAAGTAGATGATTGCCGATACGCAGGCAAGAACAACAACCAGAATAGCCGCGCGGAAATCCCAGCCCAGAGCCCACGCTGCACCTATTGGCGCCGGTGCTGTCCAGGGGACTACTGAGATGACGCGGCCAATCAGATCAAACGTCATCGCCGCCCAGGCCAGCACGGCATTTACCATCGGTGCCAGCAGGAACGGAATAAAGAACACCGGGTTCATCACAATCGGCGTACCGAAAATGACAGGTTCATTGATGTTAAAGAAGCTGGGTACCACGCTCAAACGCCCGATAGAGCGTAAATGCGCTGAACGGCTACGCAGATAGCAAATCACCAGCCCCATCGTGGCGCCCGAGCCGCCAATCACGATAAAGAACGTCCAGAACGCCTCCATAAAAATATGCGGCAGAGGCTGGCTGGCGGCCAGAGCGGTCTGGTTCGCGCCGAGGTTCGTGAGCCAGAACATCTGCAGCATCCCGGAGACGATGGCGGCTCCGTGGATCCCGGCGAACCACAGCAGATGACCAATCAACACGGCCAGCAGGATCGCAGGCAGGGAATCCGCTGCGGAAACAAGAGGTTTAAAGACCGACATAATGGCCTGCGGGATCAGCATGCCGAACTGAGACTGAATGACCAGGCTCAGAGGGTAAAGCGTCAAGACCACCACCAGCACAGGGATGAGCAGATCAAAAGAGTTTTTGATCATCGGAGGTACCTGGTCTGGCAGGCGAATACCGATGTTGTGCACCTTGAGGAAACGCATCATCTCAACGCAGTAGATCGCCACCAGAATCGCGGTAAAAATCCCCGTTCCACCCAGGCTGTCGACAGGCAGCGTGCCTTTGGTTTTCGGTGCCGCGACCAGCAGAAATGCCATCAGCGACAGCATGGCGCACATAAACGGGTCTAACTGGTGCGATTTGACATAGTGTTTGCCAAGGTTATAGGCAATGGCCGCACAGATATAAATGGACATAATGCCCATCGTCATATCAAACGGCGTCAGGATCTGACCTTCAAACTGCTTCGCCATATCCAGCCAGGCGCGGGCGAAACTCCAGGTGGTATCAGGCGAAAACGGCGGGTATGCGAACACTAACAAAAATGAACCCACAATCATGAATGGCATCGCGGAGATGAACCCATCACGAATGGCCATCACATGACGCTGGGAAGAAATCCGCCCGGCAATCGGGCTGACGTAATTTTCAACAAAACGGAATATCAGGTTAAACGCAGCATGGTTGGCAGACATGGCAGATCTCCTGTCAGACGTTTGTTACGGGCACATTTGCGCCGCACGTTGTTCCATAAATCACCTTCACAACCTTGCTGGCTTGTGTACCAGTAGTACTGCTAAGACGGAATGGTTTCATAATTTGCTCTTATTATTAGATACAGGGGACGTTACGTACTCAGTATTAATCGACGCATCACGCTCTGCAACCGGTTACTGTAACCGGTTTCCGTGATTGTGAAGATGATCCAGAAATCAGCCGTTCGGTATATTTGTTACTGAAGAGATATTTACAGAGCATAAATTCTTATGACAGATTACGCAGGATATTTGTCAGGAGGAAACAATGAGTTTGCAGTCTGTACAGCAGTTTTTTGCCGACAACGCGCCGGATATAGACGTCATTGAACTTAACCAGAGTACCGCTACCGTTGCGTTGGCTGCTGCCGCCCACCGTGTGGAACCGGGGCAAATCGCCAAGACCTTGTCACTTAAGGTGAAAAATGAGGTGATTCTGGTGGTAGCGAAAGGCGATGCGCGCCTGGATAACAAAAAGCTAAAAGACACCTTTGGTGCAAAAGCGCGCATGCTCAGCAGTGATGAAGTGGTGACCATAACCGGTCATCCCGTTGGGGGCGTGTGCCCGTTCGGCCTGGAAAATCCGCTCGCGGTTTACTGCGATGTCTCGTTAAAGCAGTACGCCGAAGTGCTGCCCGCCGCAGGCGCAATTCACAGCGCTGTGCGTATCTCACCTGACAGAATGGCAGAGCTGACTTCCGCAAAATGGGTGGATGTTTGCATCTGATTGATGCGCCAGAGCCTGTCTGGCGCGCAACAGGCAGGTTATAAAAAGGTCGGCTTGCTAAGTGTCGAACTTCGCGGTTCTCTTGCCGAAAGGTGGGTAATAATATCTGCCGCATCAAGCAACCGGCTTTGTTGAATAAATCGAACTTTTGCTGAGTTGAAGGATCAGATCACGTATCTTCCCGACAACGCAGACCGTTCCGTGGCAAAGCAAAAGTTCAAAATCACCAACTGGCCCACCTACAATAAA
>NZ_CDRQYH010000026.1:0-50697 GCF_977039595.1 Enterobacter sp. | reverse complement strand
CCCGCTTGCGCGGGCCATCGGCGGTTTGCTCTCTGTTGCACTGGTCGTGGGTTTCCCCCCCAGGCGTTACCTGGCACCCTGCCCTATGGAGCCCGGACTTTCCTCCCCTCCGCCCGTCTCCCCCGAAAGGGACGACGACGAAGCGGCGACTGTCTGGTCAGCTTCGGCGCGCAGTATAGAGGGTTTGCACGCCGCTGTCACCCTCAGGTATGGGAAAGCCGTGATTAACGCGCCACTTCCACCTTCGCCAGTTTTTCGTAATAGCATGCAATCGCGCTGTGATCTGCCGTGCCCAGGCCATCGGCACGCAGCGCCTGCATCATCTCCATGACCGCCGCGGTCAGCGGCAGCTGCGCGCCCACGCCGTGGGAGGTATCAAGTGCGTTCGCCAGATCTTTGATATGCAGGTCAATGCGGAAACCGGGTTTGAAATTGCGATCCATGACCATTGGCGCTTTGGCATCCAGCACGGTGCTGCCCGCCAGACCACCGCGAATAGCCTGGTAGACCAGGTCCGGATTGACGCCTGCTTTGGTTGCCAGCGTCAGCGCTTCAGACATGGCGGCAATGTTGAGTGCCACAATCACCTGGTTTGCCAGCTTGGTCACGTTACCCGCCCCAATCTCTCCGGTGTGCACCACGGAGCCCGCCATCGCTTTCATCAGGTCGTAGTATCTATCGAAAACGGCTTTATCACCGCCGACCATCACCGACAGCGTGCCGTCGATCGCTTTCGGCTCACCGCCGCTGACCGGCGCATCCAGCATATCGACGCCCTTTGCCTTTAGCGCCTCGCTGATTTCACGGCTTGCAAGCGGTGCGATAGAGCTCATATCGATCAGCACCAGGCCAGGCTTCGCGCCCTCGATAATGCCGTTTTCACCCAGCGCAACCTCTTTGACATGCGGGGAGTTAGGCAGCATGGTGATGATGACATCGCACTGCTCGGCAATGGCTTTAGCGGTGGTGGCCGTTTCAGCGCCAGCCGCTATCACCTCTGCCACGGCCTGCGGATTGTGATCGGATACCACCAGTGAGTAACCCGCTTTGATGAGGTTCTTACTCATTGGTTTACCCATGATGCCCAGGCCAATAAAACCCACTTTCAGCGTCATAATCTGTTTCCTCAATGATGGTTATTTTTTAAAAGCGTCGGCTAATTTCTGCGTGGCCGAGCGGAATACGCCGAGGTCGCTACCGACGGCAACAAACGTGGCTCCCCACTCCAGATAGCGACGGGCGTCAGCCTCAACAGGCGCCAGAATGCCGCACGGTTTGCCGTGAGCTTTAGCGCGGGCAAAGATGTGCTGGATCGCGCGCTGCACGTCAGGGTGGCTGGCGTTACCCAGATGGCCAAAGGCGGCCGCCAGATCGCTTGGGCCGACGAAGATACCGTCCACGCCGTTTGTGGCTGCAATCGCGTCAACGTTATCAACGCCCTGCTGGCTCTCGATCTGAACCAGAATGGTGATGTTGTTATTGGACTGCGCGAAGTAGTCCGGCACGGTGCCAAACATATTGGCGCGATGCGAAACGGAAACGCCGCGGATCCCTTCGGGAGGATAGCGCGTTGACGCCACGGCCAGCGCCGCTTGCTCTTCCGTCTCCACAAACGGGATCAGGAAGTTGTAGAAGCCGATATCCAGCAGACGCTTAATAATCACCGGTTCGTTGGTGGGGACACGCACCACCGGGGCACTGTTGCTGCCTTTCAGCGCCATCAGCTGCGGAATAAACGTGCTGATATCGTTTGGCGCATGTTCGCCGTCCAGCACCAGCCAGTCGAAACCGGCCAGGCCCAGCACTTCGGTGCTGATAGGGTTTGCCAGCGCGGACCAGCAGCCAATCTGAATCTGGTGTGCCGCGAGGGCCGCTTTAAATTTATTCGGGAAGATAGCGTTATTCATCGTATTTACCTTTTTAATTCCGCAGCCTTTTTCAGCATCATTTTATTTATTCAGACACCGCGCCATCATGATATTTATTATTCGGACATATTCTGGCGTAATAAAATCGTCATTCAGTATAAGATGCAATCCACGACCGCACATTGTTTTAATGCTCAGGTATTACGGTATATTTTGATAAAAATTTTTGCATATGCACAAAGCACTGGGCGCTAATGCACAGAATCAAGGATTACGGGCTCGCGAGCGATCGGGATCACATTTTGATATTGAATCTGCTGACATGCTTTATCTCTGAAAGCCGCGTATTTATTTCTACCATCAGAAAAACGGCTGAACTTATTATCAGAATTTTGCTGGAGAATACTGAACAATGGCCGACATTGAAATTCGACAGTCATCGCCGACGGCGTTTTATATAAAAGTCCACGACACCGATAATGTGGCGATTATTGTAAACGATAATGGCTTAAAAGCGGGCACCCGCTTTCCGGACGGGCTGGAACTGATTGAGCATATTCCGCAGGGACATAAGGTCGCCCTGGTGGATATCCCTGCTAATAGCGAAATCGTACGTTACGGTGAAGTCATCGGCTATGCCGTTCGCTTTATACCACAGGGGAGCTGGGTTGAGGAGTCGCTGGTGGCGCTTCCGGAAGCACCGCCGCTGAATACGCTTCCGCTGGCAACCCGCGTGCCGGAACCGCTTCCTCCGCTGGAGGGCTATACCTTCGAAGGCTACCGCAACGCGGACGGCAGCGTCGGCACAAAGAATCTGCTCGGCATTACCACCAGCGTACACTGCGTGGCGGGCGTAGTGGATTACGTGGTGAAAATCATCGAACGCGATCTGATGCCGAAATACCCGAACGTCGACGGCGTGGTTGGCCTGAACCACCTCTACGGCTGCGGCGTGGCGATTAACGCTCCCGCTGCCGTGGTGCCTATCCGTACCATCCACAATATCGCCCTGAACCCGAACTTTGGCGGCGAGGTGATGGTCATCGGTCTGGGGTGTGAAAAATTGCAGCCAGAGCGCCTGCTGCAAGGTACCGAAGATGTCAAAGCCATTCCGGCAGACGAGGCCAGCATCGTGCGCCTGCAGGACGAGCGCCACGTGGGTTTCCGCTCAATGGTCGACGATATCCTGCAGGTGGCTGAACGCCATCTGGACAAGCTCAACCGCCGCCAGCGCGAAACGTGTCCGGCGTCGGAGCTGGTGGTCGGAACCCAGTGCGGCGGCAGCGATGCCTTCTCCGGCGTGACGGCCAACCCGGCGGTGGGCTTTGCGTCCGATCTGCTTGTTCGCTGCGGCGCAACGGTGATGTTCTCCGAGGTGACCGAAGTGCGTGACGCCATCCATCTGCTGACGCCGCGCGCCGTTAATGAAGAGGTCGGCAAGCGTCTGCTTGAGGAGATGGCCTGGTACGATAGCTATCTCGAGATGGGCAAAACCGACCGCAGCGCCAACCCGTCTCCAGGCAACAAGAAAGGCGGCCTGGCAAACGTGGTGGAAAAAGCCCTTGGTTCGATTGCCAAATCCGGGCAGAGCGCGATTGTGGAAGTGCTCTCTCCGGGCCAGCGCCCGACGAAACGCGGCCTGATTTACGCGGCAACGCCGGCCAGCGATTTCGTTTGCGGCACGCAACAGGTCGCGTCCGGCATTACGGTGCAGGTCTTTACCACCGGGCGCGGCACGCCGTACGGCCTGATGGCGGTACCGGTGATCAAGATGGCGACCCGCACCGAGCTGGCAAACCGCTGGTATGACTTAATGGACATCAACGCGGGTACTATCGCGACCGGAGAAGAGAGTATTGAGGACGTGGGCTGGAAGCTGTTCCACTTCATTCTGGATGTCGCCAGCGGGCGGAAGAAAACCTTCTCCGATCAATGGGGATTACATAACCAGCTGGCGGTGTTCAACCCGGCACCGGTGACGTGATGGCTCCTCACCCTGCCCTCTCCCCCCAGGGGAGAGGGTAAAAAACCTTAAACCAGCACCACATCAATCCCGCTTTTCCGCAACCCGTCCAGGCTCTCCGCCGGAATGCCTTCATCGACAATAATCATATCAATCCTTTGCGTATCAATGATTTTATGCAGGCTTGAGCGGTTAAATTTGCTGGAGTCAGTGACAACGATAATACGCTCCGCCACCTCGCACATTTTGCGGTTCAGACGGGCTTCATCCTCGTTGTGCGTGCTCACGCCGCGGTCGAGATCGATGGCGTCAACGCCCAGGAACAGCAGGTCAAAATGGTAATTCTGTAGCGACTGCTCGGCCTGGTCACCGTAGAAGGATTGCGACTGACGGCGCAGATGCCCGCCGGTCATCAGCAGTTCCACCCCTTCCGCTTCCAGCAACGCATTCGCCACGTTCATCCCGTTGGTCATCGCAATGACGTCCGTGTGCTGGCGCAGCATGCGGGCGATTTCAAACGTTGTGGTGCCGGAGTCCAGAATAATACGGTGCCCGGGTTTGACCAGCGCGGCAGCGGCCTGGGCGATACTGCGCTTCACCGCCGTATTCAGCGAGCTTTTGTCCTCCACGGAAGGCTCAGCGCCCGGCATGTTGCCTTCGCAAATCAATGCCCCACCGTAAGCGCGAACGGCAATGCCCTGCTTCTCCAGGAACGCCAGGTCGTTGCGGATCGTCACCGTCGATACGCCGTACAGATGAGACAGATCGTTAACCTGCACGCTTCCCTGCGCCCGCAACCGCTGAATGATCTGCTCTCGCCTTTCACTGGTGCCGGTGATGCGCTTTTCCGCGGATGAATCGGTGCTGCTCATACGAGCTCCTTAATAAATAGTCTTTCGTTTCATTTCGTTTTGTCTATTAAGGCCTTTCCTTTGCGGGAATGCAACCCCCGCCTGGCGACCTTGCGCAAGATAGTCGTGGGCTGAAACCTTTCATTATGTTTCTTTTGTGAAACAGATCGGAAATCTATTATCTTTCTTTTTATTTTTATATCACCATGATGCAGGATTAAATGAAACAAAACGAAAGAAAAGTATCATTACCATCCGAAATGGAGAGGAAAGTGAAACATCTGACAGAAATGGTGGAACAACATAAACGAGGGAATTCAAACGGGATCTATGCCGTCTGTTCCGCACATCCGCTGGTACTTGAAGCTGCCATTCGTTACGCGCATTCGCATCAGTCACCGCTGCTGATCGAGGCCACCTCCAACCAGGTGGATCAGTTTGGCGGCTATACCGGCATGACGCCTGCGGATTTTCACGGGTTTGTCTGCCAGCTGGCCGAGTCGCTCGGTTTCCCGGCGTCACAGCTGATCCTCGGCGGCGATCATTTGGGCCCTAACCGCTGGCAAAATCTCCCTGCGGAACAGGCTATGGCAAATGCCGACGATCTGATCAAAAGCTATGTTTCTGCCGGATTCAAAAAGATCCACCTCGACTGCAGCATGTCCTGCGAGGACGACCCGGTTCCCCTGACCGACACGATCGTTGCCGGACGCGCCGCACGCCTGGCGAAGATTGCCGAAGCGACCTGTCGCGAGCAGTTTGGTGGATCCGATCTGGTCTACGTTATCGGCACGGAAGTGCCCGTTCCCGGTGGCGCGCACGAGACGCTCACCGAACTTGCCGTCACCACGCCGGACGCGGCCCGCGCCACGCTTGAAGCGCACCGCCACGCGTTCGAAAAGGAAGGCTTAAGCGACATCTGGCCGCGCATTATTGGCCTCGTGGTCCAGCCTGGCGTGGAGTTCGATCACGCGCACGTCTGCGACTATCAGCCGCAGAAAGCCGTTGCCCTGAGCAAAATGGTTGAAGCCTACGATACGCTGGTGTTTGAAGCGCACTCCACCGACTACCAGACGCCGCAGGCGCTGCGAAAGCTTGTCAACGATCACTTTGCGATTCTGAAAGTTGGCCCCGCCCTGACCTTCGCCCTGCGCGAAGCGCTGTTCTCACTGGCTGCCATAGAAGAGGAGCTGCTGCCGGCAAAAGCCAGCTCCGGCCTCCGCCACGTGCTGGAAAACGTCATGCTCGATCGCCCGGAATACTGGCAAAGCCATTACCACGGTGACGGCAACGCGCGTCGACTGGCGCGCGGCTACAGCTACTCTGACCGCGTGCGCTACTACTGGCCGGACAGCCAAATAGACGACGCCTTTGAACGGCTGGTGCGTAACCTGGCAGACGAGCCTGTTCCTCTGCCGCTGATCAGCCAGTACCTGCCGTTGCAGTACGGCAAAGTTCGCGAGGGCGCTCTCAAGTCAACGCCACGGGAACTCATCATCGACCACATTCAGTACATACTCCAGCAGTACCACGCCGCCTGTGAAGGCGTAACGACTCAAAACGCATAATTAGAAAAGAGGAAAACGCTATGCCAAACATTGTCTTATGCCGCATCGACGAACGACTGATCCACGGTCAGGTGGGCGTGCAGTGGGTGGGGTTTGCGGGGGCAAACCTGGTGCTGGTCGCTAACGATGAGGTTGCTGAGGATCCGGTTCAACAGAACCTGATGGAAATGGTGCTCGCGGAAGGGATCGCCGTGCGCTTCTGGTCGCTACAAAAAACGATCGACAGCATTCACCGCGCCGCTGACCGCCAGAAAATCCTGCTGGTCTGCAAATCACCCGCCGATTTTCTGAAGCTGGTTGAGGGCGGCGTGCCCGTCACCCGTATCAACGTCGGAAACATGCACTACGCCAGTGGCAAACAACAAATTGCCAAAACGGTCTCTGTCGACGCGAACGATATCGCCGCGTTCAACGGCCTGAAAGCGGCCGGTGTGGAATGCTTCGTTCAGGGCGTTCCAACAGAAACTGCTTTGGATCTCTTTAAACTGCTCTGAGGGATTCACAATGGAAATCAGTCTGTTGCAGGCGCTGGGGTTGGGCATACTCGCCTTTATCGCCGGTCTGGATATGTTTAACGGGTTAACGCACATGCACCGCCCGGTGGTACTCGGGCCGCTGGTCGGCCTGATTCTGGGCGATTTGCACACCGGCATTTTGACCGGCGGTACGTTAGAGCTCGTCTGGATGGGGCTGGCCCCGCTCGCCGGTGCCCAGCCGCCGAACGTCATTATCGGCACCATCGTGGGTACCGGATTTGCCATCAGCACCGGCGTGAAGCCAGAAGTCGCGGTTGGCGTCGCCGTGCCGTTTGCCGTGGCGGTTCAGATGGGGATTACGTTCCTCTTCTCGGTGATGTCCGGCGTCATGTCGCGCTGCGACCGCATGGCGGCCAATGCAGATACAAACGGTATAGAACGGGTTAACTATCTTGCGCTGCTGGCGCTCGGCATCTTCTATTTTCTGTGCGCGTTCCTGCCGATCTACTTCGGTGCAGAACATGCGAAAACCGCCATTGACGTTCTGCCAGCGCGTCTGATTGACGGCCTCGGCGTGGCGGGCGGCATCATGCCAGCCATCGGCTTCGCCGTGCTGCTGAAGATCATGATGAAAAACGTCTACATCCCTTACTTCATTATCGGTTTTGTTGCCGCCGCCTGGCTCAAGCTTCCGGTGCTGGCGATTGCGGCGGCCGCGCTGGCCATGGCGCTGATCGACCTGATGCGTAAATCACCTGAACCGACGGCTCCCGCCGCTCAGAAAGAGGAATTCGAAGATGGCATCTAACCAAACCACCCTGCCGGGCGTGTCTGAAAGCGAAGAGACGCTGCTGACCGGCATGAATGAAAACGTCTACGAAGACCAGAGCATCGGTGCCGAGCTGACGAAAAAGGATATTAACCGTGTGGCCTGGCGTTCCATGCTGCTGCAGGCCTCGTTTAACTACGAACGTATGCAGGCCTCCGGCTGGCTGTACGGGCTACTGCCCGCGTTGAAAAAGATCCACACCAACAAGCGGGACCTGGCGCGAGCGATGAAGGGCCATATGGGCTTCTTTAACACCCACCCGTTCCTGGTGACCTTTGTTATCGGCATCATTCTGGCGATGGAGCGATCCAAGCAGGATGTGAACAGCATCCAGAGCACCAAAATTGCCGTCGGCGCGCCGCTTGGCGGTATTGGCGACGCCATGTTCTGGCTAACCCTGCTGCCTATCTGCGGCGGTATTGGTGCCAGCCTGGCGCTGCAAGGATCGATTCTGGGCGCCGTGGTCTTTATCGTGCTGTTTAACGTGGTACACCTCGGCCTACGTTTTGGCCTGGCGCACTACGCTTACCGGATGGGCGTCGCGGCCATTCCGCTGATAAAAGCCAACACCAAAAAGGTCGGCCACGCGGCGTCTATCGTCGGGATGACGGTGATCGGCGCGCTGGTGGCAACCTACGTCCGCCTCAATACCACGCTCGAAATCAAGGCGGGTGATGCCGTGGTCAAACTGCAGGCCGACGTCATCGACAAGCTGATGCCCGCGTTCCTGCCGCTGGTCTACACCCTGACGATGTTCTGGCTGGTACGCCGCGGCTGGAGCCCGCTGCGGCTGATCGGTATCACCGTGCTGCTGGGCGTTGTCGGTAAATTCTGTCACTTCCTGTAAAAGCAAAGAGGTTGCGATGTTAGGCATTATTTTGACGGGTCACGGCGGTTTTGCCAGCGGGCTTGAGCAGGCGATGAAGCAGATCCTCGGCGAGCAGCCGCAGTTTATCGCCATTGATTTTCCGGAGACGTCCACCACCGCGCGGCTGACCGCTCAGCTTGAGCAGGCGGTGAGCGAACTCGATGCGCAGCACGATATTGTGTTTCTCACCGATCTGCTCGGCGGCACGCCGTTCCGCGTGGCGTCGACGCTCGCGATGCAAAGGCCGGGCAGCGAAGTGATAACCGGCACCAACCTGCAGCTGCTGCTGGAGATGGTGCTGGAGCGTGACGGATTAAGCAGCGAAGCGTTTCGTCTGCAGGCGCTGGAGTGCGGACACCGCGGCCTGACGAGCCTGGTAGACGAGCTGGGGCGCTGTCGCGAGGAAGCCCCTGCCGAGGAAGGGATATGAGCCCGCTGCTGCGCGCGAGGCGGGTGCTTACCGAACAGGGCTGGCTGGACGACCACCAGCTACGCATTGAAAGCGGTGCGGTTGCGGCGATTGAACCCATCCTGGCGGGCGTTACGACGCGCGATGCGGAGCTGCTTTGCCCGGCCTATATCGATACGCACGTCCACGGCGGCGCGGGCGTGGACGTCATGGATGATGCCCCCGACGTGCTGGATACCCTGGCAATGCATAAAGCCCGCGAAGGCGTGGGCGCATTTCTGCCTACCACCGTGACCGCGCCGCTGGAAGCCATCCACGACGCGCTTGTGCGTATTGCCCGGCGCGCCCGGTCCGGCGACCCCGGCGCGCAGCTCCTGGGCAGCTATCTGGAAGGACCGTACTTTACGCCGCAGAACAAAGGGGCGCATCCGCCGGAGCTGTTTCGGGAGCTGGATATCGCCGAGCTGGACAGGCTGGTTGCCGTTTCACAGGACACGCTACGGGTGGTGGCGCTCGCGCCAGAAAAGCCCGGCGCGCTGCAGGCGATCCGCTATCTTAAACAGCGCGGTATACGCGTGATGCTGGGCCACAGCGCTGCCACGTACCGGCAAACTCTTGCCGCGTTTGATGCGGGTGCCGACGGGCTGGTTCACTGCTACAACGGCATGACGGGGCTGCACCACAGAGAGCCCGGCATGGTCGGCGCAGGGCTTACGGACAAACGGGCGTGGCTGGAGCTGATTGCCGACGGCCACCACGTCCATCCGGGGGCGATACGCTTATGCTGCTGCGCGCAGGATCGCGTGGTGCTGATTACCGATGCCATGCAGGCGGCAGGTATGCCGGACGGTCGTTATACCCTGTGCGGTGAAGAGGTCACGATGCAAAACGGCGTGGTTCGAACCGGCTCCGGCGGGCTGGCGGGCAGCACGCTGTCGCTGGATGCCGCGGTCAGGAATATGGTGGAGTATGCGGGCGTAACCGCCGAAGACGCTATCCATATGGCCTCGCTGCACCCTGCCCGGCTGCTGGGCGTTGACGGTCAGCTCGGATCCTTAGCCCCGGGTAAACGCGCTAATATCATTGCGCTGGACGGGGGTTTACACCTCCAGCAGATCTGGATCCAGGGCCAGGCTCTCCCCCTTTAGGCCTTTCATTGTGTCTCCTGTTGGCCTTACGACACCCGATCGTAAGGCCTTTCTTTTCCTTTCCTTGACTCTTCCCTTTCCTTTCCCGATCACACTTTTCGTTTTATTTCTTTTCTTACATTGAACTTTCGATTTCTTTTCTATAGATTTTATTTAACTGCTTAAGTGAACAAGTGAAACGAAACGAAAGATAGCGACACGATTGCCAGCGTCTGATGTGGAATTCACACGACTAAGGACTGAGTTATGCCACAAACCACTACCGCCGCGACAACCGGCACATGGACCGAGGAAGAGATCCGCCAGCAGCCTGCCAGCTGGATCCGCTCGCTCAACAACATCGATAACCTGCGTGCTTCGATCGACAGTTTTCTGACGCCGCTGCTGCGCAAGGACGATCTGCGGATCGTCCTGACCGGCGCGGGCACGTCCGCCTTTATCGGTGATATCGTTTCTCCCTGGCTCGCGAGCTATACCGGGAAAAACTTCACTGCCGTCCCGACAACCGATCTGGTGACGAACCCGATGGACTACTTCAGCCCTGCGCATCCGCTGCTGCTGATTTCGTTTGCCCGCTCCGGCAACAGCCCGGAAAGCGTCGCGGCCGTCGAGCTGGCAAACCAGTTCGTGCCGGAGTGCTACCACCTGTCGATTACCTGCAACGAGGCGGGGAGCCTGTACCAGAACGCCGTCGACAGCGATAACGCATATGCCCTGCTGATGCCTGCCGAAACGCACGATCGCGGGTTCGCGATGACCAGCAGCATCACCACCATGATGGCGAGCTGCCTGGCGGTGTTCGCCCCGGAAACGATCAATCGCCACACCTTCCGCGACGTCGCCGAACGCTGTCAGGCGATCCTCACTACGCTCGGCGATTTCAGCCACGGCGTCTTTGGCAGCGAGCCGTGGAAACGCGTCGTCTATCTGGGAAGCGGCGGCCTGCAGGGCGCGGCGCGCGAATCGGCGCTGAAGGTGCTGGAGCTGACGGCGGGCAAGCTGGCGGCGTTTTACGACTCCCCGACGGGCTTCCGCCACGGGCCGAAATCGCTGGTCGATAGCGAAACGCTGGTGGTGGTGTTCATCTCCAGCCATCCGTATACGCGTCAGTACGATCTGGATCTTCTGGCCGAGCTGCGCCGCGATCGCCAGGCACTGCGCGTCGTCGCCATCGCCGCTGAAAACGATCCGGTCATTGAAGCGGGTCCGCACATTCTGCTGCCGCCTTCACGTCCGTTTATCGATATGGAACAGGCGTTCTGCTTCCTGATGTATGCCCAGGTCTTTGCGCTCACCCAGTCGCTAAGCGTAGGCAATACGCCCGATACGCCATCCGCCAGCGGGACGGTCAACCGCGTAGTGCAGGGCGTTGTTATTCACCCGTGGCAGGCTTAAGAGGATCGGCTCATGAGTATTATTTCTACCAAATATCTTCTGCAGGACGCGCAGGCAAAGGGCTACGCCGTGCCGGCGTTCAACATCCACAACGCGGAGACGATCCAGGCGATCCTCGAAGCGTGCAGCGAAATGCGATCGCCGGTGATCCTCGCGGGCACGCCGGGCACCTTTAAGCATATTGCGCTGGAAGAGATCTACGCCCTGTGCAGCGCGTACTCCCACACCTACGACATGCCGCTGGCGCTGCACCTCGATCACCACGAATCGCTGGACGATATACGCCGCAAGGTCAATGCGGGCGTGCGCAGCGCAATGATCGACGGCAGCCACTATCCGTTTGAACAAAACGTGAAGCTGGTGAAGTCGGTGGTCGATTTCTGCCACCTCAACGACTGCAGCGTCGAAGCCGAGCTGGGCCGCCTGGGCGGCGTGGAAGATGACATGAGCGTAGACGCCGAAAGCGCGTTCCTCACCGATCCGCAGGAGGCGAAACGCTTCGTCGAACTGACCGGCGTTGACAGCCTTGCCGTCGCCATCGGCACCGCGCACGGTCTGTATACCAAACGCCCGAAAATCGATTTCCAGCGTCTGGCGGAAATCCGCGAAGTGGTCACCGTGCCGCTGGTGCTGCACGGCGCGAGCGATGTGCCGGATGAGTTTGTACGCCGCACCATCGAGCTGGGCGTGTGCAAAGTCAACGTGGCAACCGAGCTGAAAATTGCTTTCTCTGACGCGGTTAAGGCCTGGTTTGCCGAAAACCCGCAGGGCAACGATCCGCGCTTCTATATGCGGGTCGGCATGGACGCCATGAAAGAGGTGGTCAGAAGCAAGATCGCCGTTTGCGGCTCGGCAAACCGGCTCCTGCTTCCTGCCGAAGCCTGATCCCATCGCGCATGACGTCAATACCTAAAAAATAACTATAAGCCTCGCAAATATGAAGGCGCGTCCTTAAGCCGGACAGCGCCTTCCATTATCCTAAAAATCCGAGGAGTCCCTACATGACACAGGAAAAGTCGTTTAAATCGAAAGCGTGGGCGTTTTTCCAAAGCCTGGGAAAGACGTTTATGTTCCCGGTCTCTCTTTTGGCCTTTATGGGGTTGCTGCTGGGTATCGGTAGCTCCGTCACCAGCCCTTCCACTATTAAAAGTTTTCCCTTTCTGGGCGGTGAGTTAACGCAGCTGACCTTTGGCTTTATCGCCATGGTGGGCGGCTTCGCCTTTACCTATCTGCCGCTGATGTTTGCCATGGCGATCCCGATGGGCCTCGCCAAACGCAACAAGGCCGTGGGCGCCTTTGCCGGGTTCGTTGGCTACATGCTGATGAACATGAGCATCAACTACTATCTGACCGCCACCCACCAGCTTGCCGATGCCGCCACCATGAGGCAGGTTGGGCAATCGATCGTACTGGGGATCCACACCCTGGAGATGGGCGTGCTGGGCGGTATCGTGGTCGGGGTAATCACTTACTTCCTGCACGAGCGTTTCCAGGACACCGTGTTACACGATGCCTTTGCCTTTTTCAGCGGCATTCGTTTTGTGCCCATCATTACCGCACTCACGCTGTCGCTGGTCGGGCTGTTTATCCCGCTATTGTGGGAATACGTGGCGCTGGGGATTGCCGGCATTGGCCATATCATTCAGAGCACCAGCGTTTTCGGACCGTTCCTGTACGGCGTAGGCGTGCTGTTGCTTAAACCCTTTGGTCTGCACCATATTCTGCTGGCGATGGTGCGCTTCACGCCGGCAGGCGGCATTGAGATGGTCAACGGCCATGAAGTGGCCGGCGCGCTGAATATCTTCTACGCCGAGCTGAAAGCCGGACTGCCGTTTAGCCCGCACGTTACTGCGTTTCTGTAACAAGGCTTTATGCCGACCTTTATCTTTGGCCTGCCTGCCGTGGCGTACGCCATCTACCGCACCGCGCGCCCGGAAAACCGCCCGGTGATTAAGGGGCTGCTGCTTTCCGGCGTGCTGGTTTCCGTCGTCACCGGTATCTCTGAGCCGATTGAGTTTCTGTTCCTGTTTATCGCCCCCGCGCTTTACGCCTTCCATATCGTGATGTCTGGCCTGGCGCTGATGGTGATGGCCCTGCTGGGGGTCACCATCGGCAACACCGACGGCGGGATTTTGGATCTGCTGATCTTCGGCGTGATGCAGGGGATGTCGACCAAATGGTATCTGCTGTTCCCGGTCGGTATCGCCTGGTTTGCCATCTACTTCTTCGTCTTCCGCTGGTACATCCTCAAACACGATATCAAGACGCCGGGCCGTGAGGTGGACGCGCAGGGTGCGCAGCAGGCCGTCGAAGCCAACACCCGCGCGCGTGGAAAATCGAAATACGATCACGGGCTTATCCTGCGCGCGCTCGGTGGCAAAGAGAACATCGAGTCGCTCGACAACTGCATCACCCGCTTGCGCCTGGTCGTGAAGGAGATGGGGCTTATCGATCAGCAGACGCTGAAAGCGGCTGGCGCCCTTTCGGTGGTGGTGCTGGACGCGCACAGCGTTCAGGTGATCATCGGCCCGCAGGTGCAGAGCGTCAAAACCGGCATTGAAGCCTTAATCTAACAGGGGGTTGTTGTGTTTGATTTCGACAAAATCATCGAGCGTAAAAGCGATAAGTGCCGTAAATGGGACCATGCGTTTGTCTGCTCACGCTTTGGTGATGTCCCGCAGGGGTTTATCCCGCTGTGGATCGCCGATATGGATTTCACCTCGCCGCCGGCCGTTATTGAAGGCTTCCAGCGCATCGTGGAGCACGGCACCTTTGGCTATACCTGGTGCTTCGACGAATTCTACGACGCGGTGATGGCCTTCCAGCGCACGCGGCATCAGGTTGAGGTGGAGAAGTCGTGGATCACCCTGACCTACGGCACCGTCTCCACGCTGCATTACACGGTCCAGGCGTTCTGCACGCCTGGCGACAGCGTGATGATGAACACGCCGGTCTACGATCCGTTTGCAATGGCGGCGCAGCGCCAGGGCGTGCGGGTGCTTGCTAACCCGCTATCCGTGAAGCAAAACCGCTATCAGCTGGATTTTAATCTGGTTGAAGATCAGCTCAAAACCCATCGTCCAAAACTGTGGTTCTTCTGCTCGCCGCATAACCCCTCGGGCAGGATCTGGCGCGCGGATGAGATACGCCAGGTCTCCGATCTCTGTAAACGCTACGGCACGATTCTGGTGGTCGATGAGGTTCACGCTGAGCACATTCTGGACGGCACATTCGTCAGCTGTCTGACCTCGGGCTGCGCCGCACAGGACAACCTGATCGTGCTGACGTCGCCAAATAAAGCCTTCAACCTGGGCGGGCTGAAAACGTCCTACTCCATGATCCCGGACGATTCGCTGCGCCAGCGCTTCCGCCAGCAGCTTGAGAAGAACTCAATTACCTCACCCAATATGTTCGGCGTATGGGGGATTATCCTCGCCTACCAGCACGGCCTGCCGTGGCTCGACGCGCTGAACGGCTACCTGCAAGGTAATGCCCGCTACCTTGCGGACGCTATTCAGACCCATTTTCCGGCCTGGAAGATGATGACCCCGGAATCGTCATATCTGGCCTGGATAGACGTAAGCGCCGACGACCGCAGCGCCACAGCGTTGACCCAACATTTCGCCCAACAGGCCGGTGTCGTGATTGAAGACGGCAGCCACTACGTGCAAAACGGCGAAAACTACCTGCGGATTAACTTCGGCACCCAGCGCTACTGGCTGGAGCAATCCATCAACCGAATGCTGAAGCATTACTGATTAGGATCTTAACCGATGAAAAAAGTGCTCACTCTCTCGCTGCTGGCTCTCTCTGTTTCTCATGGCGCGGCAGCAGCGAACTACGCGCTCAATAACGACAATATTGCTCTGTCGTTTGATGACGCAAACTCAACGGTAGTGGTTAAGGACAATAAGGCTAACCATCCGCTCACGCCGCAGGAGCTGTTCTTTCTGACGCTGCCGGACGAGACAAAAATCCACACCGCGGATTTCACCATCAAGCACGTCGAAAAGCAGGGTAACGCAATTGTCATCGACTTTACCCATCCGGGCTTTAACGTAACGGTGAAGCTGAACCTGGTGAAGGGAAAATACGCCAGCATCGACTACACCGTTGCCGCAGTCGGCCAGCCGCGGGACGTGGCGAAAATTACCTTCTTCCCGACGAAAAAGCAGTCTCAGGCACCCTATGTTGACGGGGCGATCAACAGTTCGCCGATCGTTGCTGATTCGTTCTTTATTCTGCCGAACAAGCCCATCGTTAACACATACGCCTATGAAGCGACCACCAATCTCAACGTAGAGCTGAAAACGCCGATCCAGCCAGAGTCGCCGGTCAGCTTTACCACCTGGTTCGGCACCTTCCCGGAAATCAGCCAGCTGCGCCGCAGCGTGAACCAGTTTATTGATGCCGTGCGTCCACGACCGTACAAGCCTTATCTGCACTACAACAGCTGGATGGATATCGGCTTTTTCAATCCGTACACCGAGCAGGATGTGCTGGGGCGAATGGACGAGTGGAATAAGGAGTTTATTACCGGACGCGGCGTGGCGCTGGACGCCTTCCTGCTGGACGACGGCTGGGACGACCTTACCGGGCGCTGGCTGTTTGGCCCGGCATTCAGTAACGGTTTTGGCAAGGTTCGGGAAAAAGCCGACAGCCTGCACAGCTCGGTTGGACTGTGGCTCTCGCCGTGGGGCGGCTACAACAAGCCGCGCGACGTTCGCGTCTCGCATGCAAAAGAGTATGGATTCGAAACCGTCGACGGAAAGCTGGCGCTGTCAGGACCGAACTACTTTAAGAACTTCAATGAGCAGATCGTTAAGCTTATCAAAAACGAACGCATTACCTCATTCAAGCTGGACGGCATGGGTAATGCCAACGCGCATATCCAGGGCAGCCCGTATGCCTCGGATTTTGACGCCTCTATCGCCCTGCTGCATAACATGCGCAGCGCCAACCCGAATCTGTTTATTAACCTGACGACAGGTACCAACGCCAGCCCGTCCTGGCTGTTCTACGCCGATTCTATCTGGCGCCAGGGCGATGACATCAACCTGTACGGCCCCGGCACGTCGGTGCAGCAGTGGATGACCTACCGCGATGCGGAAACGTACCGCTCCATTGTGCGCAAAGGCCCGCTGTTCCCGCTGAACTCGCTGATGTACCACGGGATCATCAGCGCGGAAAACGCCTATTACGGGCTGGAAAAAGTACAAACGGACAGCGACTTTGCCGATCAGGTCTGGAGCTACTTCGCCACCGGCACGCAGCTGCAGGAGCTGTATATCACCCCTTCAATGCTGAACAAGGCGAAGTGGGATACCATGGCGCAGGCGGCGAAATGGTCGCGGGATAACGCAAGCGTGCTGGTAGACACGCACTGGATTGGTGGTGATCCAACCGCGCTGCAGGTTTACGGCTGGGCATCCTGGAGCAAGGACAAAGCGATTCTCGGCTTGCGTAACCCGTCGGATAAGCCACAAAGCTACTTCCTGGATTTGGCGAAAGATTTCCAAATCCCGACGGGAAACGCGGCGCAGTTTAGTCTGAAGGCGGTGTACGGCAGTAATTCAACCGTACCGGAGGCGTACAAAAACGCGGTGGTGATTACGCTGCAGCCGCTGGAAACGCTGGTGTTTGAGGCGGTACCTGCTAGCTAAAAGACGTATAACGATCTGCAGGCCGGGTAAGGCGCAGCCACTACCCGGCAAAAACTGGCAGGGGATGCCTTACTCCCCCTGCAGCTCCAGCGCATGCTTATACAGCGCATTTTTCTTCACGCCGTGGATCTCTGCCGCCAATGCCGCCGCTTTCTTCAGCGGCAGTTCCGCCTGCAGCAGCGTCAGCGTGCGCAGCGCGTCGGCAGGAAGCGCGTCTTCTTCCGCCTCGTGCCCTTCGACAATCAGCACCATTTCACCCTTGCGGCGGTTTTCGTCTTCCTTCACCCACGCCAGCAGCTCGCCCACCGGTGCGCCGTGGATGGTTTCCCAGGTTTTAGTCAGCTCGCGCGCCAGCACCACATAACGGCCTTCTCCCCAGACGGTCACCATATCTTCCAGGCTTTCCAGCAGGCGGTGCGTGGATTCGTAGAAAATCAGGGTGCGCGGTTCTGCTTCCAGGTCTTTTAAGACGTCGCGGCGGCCTTTGGATTTGGCAGGCAGGAAGCCTTCATAGCAGAAACGGTCAGACGGCAGACCTGCAGCGCTTAATGCAGCAATCGCGGCGCACGGCCCGGGCAGCGGCACAACGCGAATACCGGCTTCGCGACAGGTACGCACCAGGTGATAGCCGGGATCGTTGATCAGCGGCGTACCGGCGTCGGAGACCAGAGCAATGTTCTGCCCCTCTTTCAGCTTCGCCACCAGCGTTTCGGCTTTTTGTTGCTCATTGTGATCGTGCAGAGCAAACAAACGGGCGTTAATCGCGAAATGTTGCAGCAGCAGGCCGGTGTGGCGAGTATCTTCAGCAGCAATTAAATCAACAGCTTGCAGTACGGTGAGCGCACGTTGGGTAATATCAGACAAATTCCCGATAGGAGTAGGTACAATATAAAGCTGGCCTTGAGAATTATCTGCCGTTTCGTGTTGTTTCATTGTTTCGTCCGTATTGCCGATTTAATATTGAGCATTGCGTAAAAAAAATCACTGGATACAGTATGGTACCGTTAACGTTTCTTCGAAAAAAAGCCACGCGCAGCGTGCCGCTTCTGCTGGCAGCCCTGATCTTTGCAGGCTGTGGCACCCAGGCACCTGACCAGAGCACCGCCCATCTTCAGGGTTCTGCTCAGGCTGATTCTGGCTTTTATCTGCAGCAAATGTCGCAGAGTTCAAATGATACCAAGACCAACTGGCAATTACTCGCCATTCGTGCACTGCTGAAAGAGGGTAAAACCCAGCAGGCTGCCGAACTGTTTAACCAGTTGCCGAAAGATCTTAACGACGCCCAGCGTCGCGAGCAGAGCCTGCTCTCTGCCGAGCTGAAGGTCGCGCTGAAAGATTACGCCGCCGCGAAGAAGATCCTCGGGGACATTGACGTGAGCGCGCTGGATAAAAACCAGCAGGCTCGCTTCTGGCAGGCGGGCATTACCGCTGAGCAGGGGCGCCCTTCCCTGACGCTGCTCCGCGCCCTCATCGCGCAAGAGCCGCTGCTCGGCGGTGCCGAAAAGCAGAAAAATATTGATGCCACATGGCAAGCGCTGGCTTCGATGACGCAGGAACAGGCGCAGGCTCTGGTCATCAACGCCGATGAAAACGTTCTTCAGGGCTGGCTGGATCTGCAGCAGATGTGGTTTAACAACCGCAGCGATCCAAAGATGCTGAAAGCCGGTATTACGGACTGGCAGACACGTTACCCGCAAAACCCGGGTGCGAAAATGCTGCCAACCCAGCTGGTGAACGTGCAGAACTTTAAGCCAGCGTCCACCAGCAAAATCGCCCTGCTTCTGCCGCTCAACGGCCAGGCGGCGGTGTTTGGCCGTACCATTCAGCAGGGCTTTGAAGCAGCGAAAAACGGCACGACGTCGGTCACCGGCAGCGCTGTTCCCGCTCAGGCGGCCCAGGCGGCTAACGTGAGTGATGTTGTCAGCCCATCCGCCGCCGAGACCAGCGACCTGACCACGGCGCAAGCTCCGGCGCAGGGCACGATGCAAAACCCGGTGACGGCCCCGACAACGCCTCCAGCTGAAGCTGCACCGGCTACAGCTGCACCGGCTACAGCTGCACCGGCTACAGCTGCACCAGCTACGGCAGCACCTGCGACCCAGGCTCCAGCCGAGACCCAAGCGGCACCAGCACCTGACGCAACGGCAGAACAGCCTCAGCAGCAAACTGCACAACCCGCGGCCCGGCCTGCCGCTCAGCCGCAGGCCGTAGCAACCACCAGCGCCAACCCGGGCGCTGAGGTGAAAATTTACGACACCAGCTCGCAGCCGCTTGACCAGGTTCTGGCTCAGGTTCAACAGGACGGGGCGAGCATCGTTGTCGGTCCGCTGCTGAAAAACAACGTGGAAGAACTAATGAAGAGCAATACCACGCTGAACGTGCTGGCGCTCAACCAGCCTGAGCAGGTTCAGAACCGGGCCAATATCTGCTACTTCGCGCTTTCCCCTGAAGATGAAGCCCGCGATGCGGCGCGTCATATTCACGAGCAGGGTAAGCAGGCTCCGCTGCTGCTCATCCCACGCAGCGCGCTGGGCGATCGCGTGGCGAATGCCTTTGCCGATGAGTGGCAGAAGTTGGGCGGCGGCGTCGTGCTGCAGCAGAAATTCGGCTCCGTCTCTGAACTGCGTGCGGGCGTAAACGGTGGAGCGGGTATCGCGCTTAACGGCAGTCCTGTCACCGCGAGCCTGCCGCAGCAGCAGGGCGTGACGATTGGCGGCCTGACGATCCCGGCCCCGCCTACCGACGCACAGATTAGCGGTGGCGGTAAAGTGGATGCGGCCTATATCGTTGCCACGCCGCAGGAGATCGCCTTTATCAAACCGATGATCGCGATGCGTAACGGCAGCCAGAGCGGCGCAACGCTCTACGCCAGCTCACGCAGCGCGCAGGGCACCGCCGGCCCGGATTTCCGTCTGGAAATGGACGGTCTGCAGTACAGCGAAATCCCAATGCTGGCTGGCAGCAATCCGGCGCTGATGCAGCAGGCGCTGAGTACCGTACGTAACGATTATTCTCTGGCGCGTCTGTATGCGATGGGTGTCGATGCATGGGCGCTGGCGAACCACTTTACCCAGATGCGCCAGGTGCCGGGCTTTGAGCTTAACGGCAATACCGGCGATCTGACCGCCACCCAGGACTGCGTGATCAACAGGAAGTTATCATGGCTCAAATACCAGCAGGGGCAGATCGTCCCGGCCAGTTAAGCCGAAAAGAGACCGGCGATGCGTGGGAATTAAAGGCGCGTCGCTGGCTTGAAGGCAAAGGACTGCGTTTTATCGCCGCCAACGTCCGCGGGCGCGGCGGCGAAATCGACCTGATCATGAAAGACGGTCAGGTCACCGTGTTTGTAGAAGTCCGCTTTCGACAGTCCTCTCGTTTTGGCGGTGCTGCCGCCAGCGTGACGCTCGCCAAACAACATAAATTATTACAGACTGCCCACTTGTGGCTTGCCCGCCATAATGGGAGTTTTGATACTGTGGATTGCCGGTTCGATGTGATAGCCTTCACCGGAAATGAGATCGAATGGCTTAAAAACGCTTTTGGCGAAGACGCATAATTAAGATTTAAAAGGGATAACGTGCTCGAAAGAATTAAAGTGTGCTTCACAGAAAGCATCCAGACTCAGATTGCCGCGGCGGAAGCCCTTCCGGATGCTATCTCGCGTGCCGCAATGACGCTGGTGCAATCCCTGCTTAACGGCAACAAAATCCTCTGTTGTGGCAACGGCACGTCAGCCGCCAACGCACAGCATTTTGCTGCCAGCATGATCAATCGTTTTGAAACAGAACGCCCCAGTTTACCTGCCATTGCACTTAATACCGATAATGTGGTCTTAACGGCGATTGCTAACGATCGTCTGCATGACGAAATTTACGCAAAGCAGGTGCGAGCTCTGGGTCATGCCGGAGATGTGCTGCTGGCCATCTCCACGCGCGGCAATAGCCGGGATATTGTCAAAGCCGTTGAAGCCGCCGTCACCCGCGACATGACCATCGTGGCCTTAACCGGCTATGACGGGGGTGAGCTGGCGGGTCTGCTTGGGCCGCAGGATGTGGAAATCCGCATTCCTTCTCACCGGAGCGCACGTATTCAGGAGATGCATATGCTCACGGTGAACTGCTTATGTGACTTGATCGATAACACGCTTTTCCCTCACCAGGATGATTAAGGAGTTCTTATGAAGGCTTTATCGACCCTCGCAGTCCTTATGTCTGCATTACTGCTTCAGGGATGTATCGCTGCGGCCGTTGTGGGTACCGCCGCGGTAGGCACCAAAGCGGCAACCGATCCGCGCACCGTGGGAACGCAGGTGGATGACGGTACGCTGGAGCTGCGCGTCAACAGTGCGCTGTCGAAAGACGAACAAATCAAGAAAGAAGCGCGTATCAACGTGACGGCTTATCAGGGCAAAGTGCTGCTGGCAGGTCAGGCACCGAATCTGGAGCTCGCCTCTCGTGCGAAACAGATTGCGATGGGCGTCGAAGGGACCACAGAGGTGTTTAACGAAGTGCGTCAGGGCAAGCCAATTGGCCTGGGTGATGCCTCTTCCGATACCTGGATCACCACCAAAGTACGCTCCCAGCTGCTGGGCTCGGACCAGGTGAAATCCTCCAACGTGAAGGTGACGACAGAAAACGGTGAAGTGTTCCTGCTGGGTCTGGTGACCGAACGTGAAGGGAAAGCGGCGGCCGATATCGCCAGCCGGGTGAGCGGCGTGAAGCACGTCACCACCGCGTTTACTTACATCAAGTAAGCTACACCCAACTGTAAGCCCGGTGAGCGCTCGTGCCACCGGGCTTTTTTTCACATCAACGCAATACTCCCCACTATCACCCCGCTCAACGCCACTAGCCCTGCGGTCAGCCACAGCGCTTTCGCCGGGAATGACTTACGCAGCATAATCAGCGACGGCAGGCTGATGGCAGGCAGCGTGATGAGCAATGCCAGCACCGGCGCGGTGCCCATACCGGCCAGCATCATGGTCTGAACAATGGGAATTTCTGCGGCTGTAGGGATCACAAACAGGCAGCCTGCAACGGCCATCGCAATGACCCACAACAGCGTGTTATCGATAGCGCCATCCGCATGCGGAAAGAGCCAGACGCGCGCCGCCCCGAGAACCAGTACCGCCAGGATATAGACCGGGATGGTGCTCCAGAAAAGCTGCCATAGCGCCTTGCCCCAGCGTGCGAAGAAACTGCCCTGCGGCTCGCTAACGTCCAGCTCAACAGACGCGGACTCTGGCGCCTTATCCTTCACCAGATTCTGCACCAGCGTCGCCACCACCAGCACGGTCAGCAGTCCGGCCACCAGACGAATGAACGCAAAATGCCAGCCCAGTACAAAGCCCATAAACACCAGCGTTGCCGGGTTGAGCAGCGGGTTGCCCATCCAGAACGCCAGCGCGCCGCCCATCGACACACGCTGGCGACGCATCCCGGCAGCCACAGGCGCGGCGCAACAGGAGCACATCATCCCCGGCAGGGAGAAGATCGTTCCCAGCAGCGTACCCTGAAAGCGCGGTTGTCCGAGGGTTTTCACCAGCCAGTTGCGCGGGATCAGCACCTGAATCAGTGAGCCCAGGATCACGCCTAAGACGGCGGCCTTCCAGACGGCAAGAAAGTAGACCATGGCATAGTCCCACGCCGCCTGAAGCGGGCTGGCATCAGCCTGAGCGAGAATAGATTTACCGATGCTGTGCGTTTCGGCGGCGGTGAAGGCTTTACCGTAGTACGGCTGCCATTTCACGTACCAGAGGCCAACAATGACCACGAGAAAAAAGAGTGCGGGCTTCCACCATTGAACAGGTGTTGCCACCTGAGATGAAGACTGACCAGTCATAGCATTCCCCGGAGAGTATGAGTTATTAGCCGGGGGAGTTTACGCCTCGCCCTGCGCGATTTCACGCAGTTTTGCCGAAGGGATAATGTTTACGCCCGCTTTCGACGGGGCCAGTCCCTCTTTTAACAGCGCACGCGCGACGTCCCGCGCCTCGATGGCTTTCCAGTTGCCGGGAAGGATGCGAAACAGCGGGGCCATGATGGACTCGTTAAAGCGGCGCTCGTCCCGGTGGCCGATCAGCATCGAGGGGCGCACAATCGTCAGCTGCTCCCATTTCTGCGCAATCAGCGCGTCCTCCATCTTACCCTTCACCTTGTTGTAGAAGAAAGGCGATCCGGCACTGGCGCCCAGCGCGCTGACCACCAGAAAATGTCTGGCTCCCAGCTTTTTCGCCGTAAGCGCGGTGTCCACCACCAGCGTATAGTCGGCGTGGATAAATGCCTCTTTGCTCCCCGCCTCCCGCCGCGTGGTGCCCAGACAGCAAAAGGCGATATCAATCGGGTCCTGGACCTGCGCCAGCGCATCCGTCAGCTGGGGATCGTGCGGATTAAAGACGCCGGAGATGTCCGCCAGCGGTCGACGCGTCGGGGCGGCGATGTAGTTCACGCGGCGATCCTGAATCAGCAGCCGCAGCAGGTGATCGCCCACTAACCCGGTAGCACCCGTAATCAATACCTGACTCATCTTATCCCCTTTACAGAATTGTCCGTTTGCGAACTCAGCGTCGTCGACCACACTTAGAAGTCTGTTACAGGTAAGTATTTACCACAAGCGGAGAAAAATCAGTCTGAAGCCAAAACAACGGAGGAAGCATGGGCAAGAAAATCGCAGTCTTGATTACCGACGAGTTTGAAGATTCAGAATTCACCTCTCCTGCAGAGGCGTTCCGCAAGGCGGGACATGAGGTCATCACCATTGAAAGAGAGGCGGGCAAAACGGTAACAGGCCATAAGGGCGAGGCCAGCGTGACCATCGACGAGACCATCGACAACGTTAGCCCCTCAGATTTCGACGCCCTGCTGTTACCCGGCGGCCACTCACCGGATTCCCTGCGCGGGGACGAGCGTTTCGTGACCTTTACCCGGGACTTTGTCTCTACCGGCAAACCGGTCTTTGCCATCTGCCATGGCCCGCAGTTGCTCATCAGCGCAGAAGTGGTCCGAGGGCGTAAGCTTACGGCTGTGAAACCGATCGTTATCGATCTCAAAAACGCGGGTGCTGAGTTTTACGATCAGGAGGTGGTCAACGACAAAGACCAGCTGATCACCAGCCGGACCCCGGACGATCTCCCGGCGTTTAACCGCGAAGCGCTACGCCTGCTCGGCGCGTAACCAGTGCAGCTTCTTGCCAAAGCCCAGGGTGTTGTCGGTAAATTTCAGCTCATCGAGGCGGATTTCCCACACCGGGGCTTTTAGCGCAGCGGCAACCGGAAAGCGGCGCGTGTAGTGCTTACGACGCGCGTCGCTCTCTTCTCCGTCCAGACGACGGATCTCCCCTTTAAACTGCACGCCGCGGATCAGCGCGACCGTTTTCGGCTGGCCGTTCACCGTGCCCGCGACCTTAGCCTGCTGGCCGGTCATCTGCGCATGGCGCGTTTTGTCTTCGCTCATAACATAAAACGCGACGCGCTCAGGATCGTAGTAGTAAAACGCGTTTGCGCACCACATCTCACCCTCGCTGTAGACGCACCAGGTGACGACGTGCTGCTTCGCCAGCCAGCGGTTAATGGCGGCCAGTGTTTCCATTTTCGTTCTCTCTCATGCTATGGTGCGTTCACCTTAACATACTGAATCTGTTTACCGTGTGCTGGTTTCTCTATCTTGTCCGAACCGCTGATAACGCACTCTACACCGGGATCACCACCGATGTGGGGCGGCGTTTTTTACAACATCAAACGGGGAAAGGGGCAAAAGCGCTGCGGGGGAAAGGAGAATTACAGCTCGCCTTCTCAGCAGCGGTCGGCGACCGATCGCTGGCACTCAGGCTGGAATACCGCATCAAGCAGCTGACGAAGCGCCAGAAAGAGCGCCTCGTGACCGGAGACGGCTCCTTTGAGGCGCTACGCGAGAGCCTGATTAAAAGCGGTTGAAATGGTCGTGGTACTCGACAAGCCCATTGACGCCGTTAAGCGCGTCGTCCGCCAGACGGTGTACCTGGAAAGCGGATTCCGTACCCGGCCAGCGGCAGCGCAGATCGTAACGCGCGGCCTGCTCGAAGCCTAAACGGCCATAGAACGCCGGATCGCCCAGCGTTACAACGGCCGCATAGCCGAACTCATTGAGCGAATCCAGCCCTTCATAGACCAGCTGACGCGCCAGCCCTTGCCCGCGATAGTTTTCATCCACCGCCAGCGGCGCCATACCGACCCACTGCAGCTCTTCGCCCTGAACGGTTACCGGACTGAAGGCTACATAGCCCACCACCTGACCTTCATCATCGGTGGCAACCAGCCCCAGCGTAATCAGGCCGTCTTCGCGAAGATCGTGGACCAGTTGGGCTTCGGCATCGCTCGTAAAGGCTCGGCGCAACAACGCATCGATCCCCGGCGCATCAATCCCAATTTCGACTCGAATCAGCATGGCTCACCTACTGAAGTGTGTTTACCGTCCGGCGGGGTTTTCAGCCCGGCCTCAACGAAATCTGCCATTTGCATTAGCATCACGCGCAGCGCTTTCGGCATCTGCTCCAGCTCAATGGCATCCATTAAATTCTTCACGTACAGGCCCAGCTCCGTGTCGCCTTCAATCACCAGACGGCGCTGGAAGAAGAGCGTATCCGGATCCTGCTTGCGCGCGGCGATCATCAGCAGATCGCTGGCGTTGGCGCTAAAGCTCACGTCCGCCTCGGCGGTTTCGCGGACGATGAGCTGGTCATTCTCAACGGAGGTAAACCAGCGCAGCCCGATGTCACGCACCTCAATGCTTAACCAGCGGCCTTCCAGGAACTCCAGCTCGCCATCCTGCAGCGCCTGGCGGAACTGCCAGCTCAGGACCTGCTCCAGCACCTGGCGTTTAAGCGCGAACGGCGCCAGCTTGACCGGCACGCTCAGCATTGATGGACCAAATTGTACGAGACGTGAACGCAGTTTATCCAGCACGAGCTTTACTCCCTGATATCTATAGTCCTGCTATTTTGCCATATCCGAAGCGCAACATAGCGGCGTAAATCAACAAACCATCGTCCGTCGTACCTCATTATTGGTGCCATCAATACGCCATTAGCTGCCTTAAATCAAAAATTGTCGCGTATGGGTTAATTAAAATCCCAGCTCGTTAACATTTTTGCGATCGACAACATCAGGATAAATTATGGAGCTGCTCTGCCCAGCCGGAAATCTTCCGGCGCTTAAGGCGGCCATCGAAAATGGGGCCGATGCGGTCTATATCGGGCTGAAAGATGACACCAACGCCCGCCATTTTGCCGGCCTCAACTTTACGGAGAAAAAGCTTCAGGAAGCCGTTAACTTCGTTCACCAGCACCGCCGCAAGCTGCATATCGCCATCAATACCTTTGCTCATCCTGACGGCTGCGCCCGCTGGCAGCGCGCGGTGGATATGGCGGCACAGCTGGGTGCCGATGCGCTGATTCTGGCCGACCTCGCTATGCTTGAGTATGCGGCAGAACGCTATCCCCATATTGAGCGCCACGTCTCTGTTCAGGCATCTGCCACCAACGAAGAGGCCGTGCGTTTTTATCACCGAAACTTTGACGTGGCCCGCGTGGTGCTGCCGCGCGTGCTCTCTATTCATCAGGTTAAGCAACTCGCGCGCGTCACGCCAGTGCCGCTGGAAGTTTTTGCCTTTGGCAGCCTGTGCATTATGGCCGAAGGCCGTTGCTATCTTTCCTCGTATTTGACCGGCGAGTCGCCGAATACCGTCGGGGCCTGCTCCCCTGCCCGCTTCGTTCGATGGCAGCAAACGCCGCAGGGGCTGGAATCTCGTCTGAATGAGGTGCTGATTGACCGCTATCAGGATGGTGAAAACGCCGGTTATCCGACGCTGTGTAAAGGCCGCTATCTGGTCGACGGCGAGCGCTACCACGCGCTCGAAGAGCCTACCAGCCTTAATACGCTCGAGCTGCTGCCTGAACTGCTGGCGGCCAATATTGCCTCGGTGAAAATCGAAGGTCGCCAGCGCAGCCCGGCCTATGTGAGCCAGGTGGCGAAAGTGTGGCGTCAGGCCATCGACCGCTGCATAGCGGACCCGCAGAACTACGCCCCGCAGCAGGCCTGGATGGAAACGCTCGGATCGATGTCCGAAGGCACGCAAACCACGCTGGGCGCGTATCACCGTAAATGGCAGTGAGAAAATCATGAAATATTCATTAGGGCCGGTGCTTTACTACTGGCCAAAAGAGACGCTGGAAGATTTTTACCAACAGGCTGCCTCCAGCAGCGCCGATGTGATTTACCTCGGCGAAGCGGTGTGTAGCAAACGCCGCGCCACCAAAGTGGGCGACTGGCTTGATATGGCGAAAAACCTGGCCGTCAGCGGCAAACAGGTCGTGCTCTCCACGCTCGCGCTGGTGCAGGCATCTTCTGAACTGGGCGAGCTGAAACGCTACGTAGAGAACGGCGAGTTCCTGCTGGAGGCGAGCGATCTCGGCGTGGTGAACATGTGTGCTGAACGCAAGCTGCCGTTTGTCGCGGGCCACGCCCTGAACTGCTACAACGCCGTGACCCTACGCCTGCTGCTCAAACAGGGGATGACGCGCTGGTGCATGCCTGTTGAGCTCTCCCGCGACTGGCTGACAAACCTGCTGACCCAGTGCGAAGAGTTGGGCATTCGCAACAAGTTTGAAGTGGAAGTGCTGAGCTACGGGCATCTGCCGCTGGCCTATTCCGCCCGCTGCTTTACCGCACGCTCGGAAGACCGTCCAAAAGACGAGTGCGAAACCTGCTGTATTAAGTACCCGAACGGACGCAGCATGCTGTCCCAGGAGAACCAGCAGGTGTTTGTTCTCAACGGCATTCAGACCATGAGCGGCTATGTCTATAACCTTGGCAACGAGCTGGCGTCTATGGACGGGCTGGTGGATATGGTGCGCCTGTCACCGCTCGATAACGGCGTGTTTGCGATGCTGGATGCCTTCCGCGCCAACGAAAACGGTGCTGCTCCGCTGCCGCTTACGGCAAACAGCGACTGTAACGGCTACTGGCGACGGCTCGCAGGACTGGAACTTCAGGCCTAAAAAAGGCTCACTTTGTTAACAACGGTTATCATTTTTTAATGCAGTATTAAAGATTCACCGTCGACAAAGTGAGCTGTTATGACTGACAAAACCATTCCGTTTTCGGTGCTGGATCTGGCGCCGATCCCACAAGGCTCCTCGGCAAGAGAAGCCTTTTCGCACTCTCTGGATCTGGCTCAGCTGGCCGAAAAGCGTGGCTATCACCGCTACTGGCTGGCCGAACACCACAACATGGTGGGCATCGCCAGCGCCGCCACCTCGGTACTGATTGGTTTTCTGGCGGCAAACACCACCACACTGCACCTGGGATCCGGCGGCGTGATGCTGCCGAACCACTCTCCGTTGGTGATCGCCGAGCAGTTTGGCACCCTGAATACCCTCTATCCGGGCCGTATCGATTTAGGGCTTGGCCGTGCGCCGGGCAGCGACCAGCCTACCATGCGTGCCCTGCGTCGCCATATGAGCGGCGATATCGACAACTTCCCGCGCGACGTGGCCGAACTGGTGGACTGGTTCGACGCACGCGATCCGAACCCGCACGTGCGTCCGGTACCGGGCTACGGCGAGAAGATCCCGGTGTGGCTGCTGGGCTCGAGCCTCTACAGCGCGCAGCTTGCCGCCCAACTGGGGCTACCGTTTGCATTTGCCTCGCACTTCGCGCCGGATATGCTGCATCAGGCGCTGCATCTCTACCGCACGAACTTCAAACCGTCCGAGCGTCTGGAGAAGCCGTACGCGATGGTGTGTATCAACATCGTTGCCGCCGACAGCAATCGCGACGCGGAATTCCTGTTTACCTCCATGCAGCAGGCGTTTGTGAAGCTGCGTCGCGGTGAAACGGGCCAGCTTCCGCCACCGGTGGAGAATATGCATCAGCTGTGGTCAGCCTCCGAACAGTATGGCGTGCAGCAGGCGCTGAGCATGTCGCTGGTAGGCGATAAAGCGAAAGTGCGTCACGGGCTGGAGGCGGTGCTGCGCGAAACGCAGGCGGATGAAATTATGGTTAACGGCCAGATTTTCGATCACCAGGCGCGTTTGCACTCGTTTGAGCTGGCGATACAGGTGAAAGAGGAGTTGGTGGGGTAGTTTTTGCTTTTCACCCTCTCCCTATGGGAGAGGGCCGGGGTGAGGGGTTCAAACAGCACGTTTTACTGGTAAACGGGCAACAGATTAAAACTCGACAGCACGTGTACCAGGGCATTGCCCGCGCCAAACACCAGGATCAGCGCAATCATCGGCTTGCCGCCCCAGACGCGGAATTTCGGGCTGCCGAAGCGTTTACGTGATTTGCGGGCCAACAGCGCCGGCACAATTGCTGCCCAGATGGTCGCCGCCAGACCGGCATAGCCAATGGCGTACAGAAAGCCGTTCGGCCACAGCAGGCCGCCCACAATCGGCGGCAGGAAGGTCAGCAGCGCGGTTTTGAAGCGGCCCATCGCAGAGTCATCAAAGCCAAACAGATCCGCCAGGTAGTCAAACAGGCCCAGCGTCACGCCGAGGAAAGAGCTCGCCACCGCGAAGTTAGAGAAGATCACCAGCAGTAAATCCAGGCTGCGGCTGTTCAGCACGCCGCTCAGGGCCTGCACCAGCACATCAATGTTACCGCCCTTCTGCGCAATACCGATAAACTCCGGGCGCGGGATATTGCCCATCGTCCCGAGCAGCCAGATGACGTACAGCGCCAGCGCCAGCAGCGTGCCGTAGACCAGACACTTCACAATCGTGCGCGGATCTTTGCCGTAGTACTTCATCAGGCTCGGCACGTTACCGTGGTAGCCAAACGACGCCAGGCAGAACGGCAGGGTCATCAGCAGGTACGGCGTATAGGAGGTATTCACTTCGGCAACGTTAAACAGCGTGGCAGGCGTCACATGCCCCAGCAGGCTGCCGAAGGTGAGGAAGAAGGTGATGACCTTCGCACCCAGCACGATCGCCGTCATCCGACTCACCGCTTTGGTACTCATCCAGACGATAAACGCCACGCCCAGCGCAAAGCACAGCCCGGCCAGACGCGCCGGTACGTTCAGCGACATCTCCGAGAAGGTGTGATGCAGAATCGAACCGCTTGCCGAGATATACGCGTAGGTCAGGATATAGAGCACAAACGCGATGGACAGCCCGTTCACCAGGTTCCAGCCTTTGCCCAGCAGGTCTTTGGTGATGGTGTCGAAGCTCGCGCCAATGCGGTAGTTCAGGTTGGCTTCGAGGATCATTAGCCCGGAATGGAGCATACAGAACCAGGTAAAGACCAGCGCGGCCAGCGACCAGAAGAACCACGCACCGGACATGACCACGGGCAGGGAGAACATCCCGGCACCTATAATGGTTCCGCCGATGATCACCACGCCGCCAAGCAGCGAAGGTGACGTTTGGGTGGTGGTTAGTGTCGCCATACAGCCTTTTCTCCAGTCAATCATACGGTTCTGCATTTTAATGTGACGCACTGTACCAGTACAAGAGTACAAAAGGAATAAAAAAAGCCCCGATCGCATGAATCGGGGCTGTATATTTTACTTTACGTCAGAAGCGTAAGGCTTACGCGTCACCGAAACGACGACGGCTGGTGCCTTCTTCACGACGCGGGCCACGGCTTTCGCGGCGCTCGCCGGAGAAACGACGACCTTCACCACCGCGACCTTCGCTGCGACCGCCTTCACGACGCTCACCGCCGAAACCGCGACCACCGCCACGACGTTCGCCGCCACGGTCAGGACGTGGCTGCGCATCACCCAGCAGCTGCATGTTCATCGGCTTGTTCAGGATGCGGGTACGCGTAAAGTGCTGCAGCACTTCGCCCGGCATGCCTTTTGGCAGCTCGATAGTAGAGTGGGATGCGAACAGCTTAATGTTACCAATGTAACGGCTGCTGATGTCGCCTTCGTTAGCGATCGCGCCAACGATGTGACGAACTTCAACGCCATCATCACGGCCCACTTCAATGCGGTACAGTTCCATGTCACCTGCGTCGCGACGTTCACGACGTGGACGGTCTTCACCACCGCGCTCTGGACGGTCACCACGTGGGCCACGATCGTTACGGTCGCCACGACGTTCGAAGCGATCGTCACGGTCACGGAATTCACGCTTAGGACGCATCGGTGCATCTGGTGGCACGATCAGGCTACGTTCGCCCTGAGCCATTTTCAACAGTGCTGCAGCCAGGGTTTCCATGTCCAGCTCTTCGCCTTCAGCAACAGGCTGAATCTGCGACAGCAGCGCACGGTACTGATCCAGATCGCTGCTTTCCAGCTGCTGCTGTACTTTAGCGGCGAATTTTTCCAGACGGCGTTTGCCCAGCAGCTCTGCGTTTGGCAGGTCCGCTTCTGGAATGGTCAGTTTCATGGTACGTTCGATGTTACGCAGCAGACGACGCTCGCGGTTCTCAACGAACAGCAGCGCACGGCCAGCACGACCCGCACGACCGGTACGGCCGATACGGTGAACGTAAGACTCGGAATCCATCGGGATGTCATAGTTAACAACCAGGCTGATACGCTCAACGTCCAGACCACGTGCTGCCACGTCGGTTGCAATCAGGATATCCAGACGACCGTCTTTCAGACGCTCCAGAGTCTGCTCACGCAGAGCTTGGTTCATGTCGCCGTTCAGCGCTGCGCTGTTGTAGCCGCTACGCTCCAGGGCTTCAGCCACTTCCAGGGTCGCGTTTTTGGTGCGAACGAAAATAATCGCCGCATCAAAATCTTCCGCTTCCAGGAAACGTACCAGCGCTTCGTTTTTACGCATGCCGTACACAGACCAGTAGCTCTGGCTGATGTCCGGGCGAGTGGTTACGCTGGACTGAATACGCACTTCCTGCGGATCTTTCATGAAGCGTTTGGTGATACGACGAATCGCTTCTGGCATGGTGGCAGAGAACAGCGCGGTCTGATGACCGTCCGGGATCTGCGCCATGATGGTTTCGACGTCTTCGATGAAGCCCATACGCAGCATTTCATCTGCTTCATCCAGCACCAGGCCGCTCAGTTTAGAGAGGTCCAGAGTACCGCGCTTCAGGTGATCCAGCAGACGGCCCGGCGTACCGACAACAATCTGTGGACCCTGGCGCAGGGCGCGTAACTGCACGTCATAACGCTGGCCGCCGTACAGGGCTACCACGTTTACGCCGCGCATATGTTTAGAGAATTCCGTCATTGCTTCTGCAACCTGAACAGCCAGTTCACGGGTTGGAGCCAGGACGAGGATCTGCGGTGCACGCAGGTCCGGATCAATGTTGTTCAGCAGCGGCAGCGAGAATGCTGCAGTTTTACCGCTACCAGTCTGGGCCATGCCCAGCACGTCACGACCAGAAAGCAGGTGTGGGATACACTCAGCCTGGATCGGAGATGGTTTTTCGTAACCCAGATCGTTAAGGGCTTCAAGGATAGGAGCCTTCAGGCCCAGATCTGCAAAAGTGGTTTCGAATTCAGCCATGTAGTACGAGTGCCTCAATGTCAATGGCGGCCAGTCTACTTAGCTCATCGTGAAAATGATTAGCAATTTTCATTGAAAAGTGTGAACCGGCTCAAAGTAGGTGTATTGACGAACAACAACGCCCTCACCAGTTAAGGTGATGGCAATCAAAAGATTACGGGCTGATGTTTATGTCGTCAGCTATTGCTGGTCCGATTCTGCCAGGTCGTCATGCTCCTGGCCCAAGAGCGATAATTCCAACAATGCATAACGGTGCTCAACGAAGTTGTGTACGTTGTTAGCAACCGCTAATTTGAACAGTGCCGTAGCGCTGTCCATATCCCCCAGACTTAGGTAGTACTTACCTAAATAGAAGTTGGTTTCACTGAGATGCTCAGCGAGCGAGGTGTTATCCGTTGCGTCCGCCTTGAGGCGTTCCATCAGCGTTGCTTCGCTAATGTTGCCCAGGTAGAACTCGACAATGTTCCATCCCCACTGTTCCTTGTCCGATTTATCGAAGCGCTGTTTCAGTGCCTCTTTTGCCTGCTTCTCATCGAGCTTCCGCTCAACGATGTAAAGCCACAGGCTACGGAAAGGATCATTAGGATCGTCTTGATAAAACGCCAGCAGATCATCTTGCGCTAACTTATCACGACCGCCGTAATACAATGCGATACCGCGATTCAAGTGCGCGTAGTTGTAAGTTGGATCAAGCTCAAGTACAGAATCAAACGCTTCATAGGCAGCATCAAAATTGCCTGCCTGCGTTAAATAAATGCCTAAGTAATTGAATACTTCAGGCATATCAGGTCGGATAGCCAGCGCTTGTGAAAAATCATTTCGCGCCAGTGCCCTCAGACCGAGACTATCATACAACACTCCGCGCTCATATAAAAGCTGTGCGCGTTCTTCATCGGTTAAAGCCCGACTGGCAAGTATTTGTTCCATGCGTGCCAGAATCACTTCCTGCTGCAAAGTCGGTTGCAATGGCACTGCGAGGACTTCGCTCTTACGCCAGGCAGAGTTGCTGCATCCTGCCAGCGTTAAAGCTGTCGCAACGAAACACCAGCGCAAAAAAGGCTTCATTTCCCACTCCCGAAGACAACTATTGGATGAACGTCCTGTCCCCCGGCGGCTTAACAAGGCGTCCTGCCTGATAATAGGCCCTCCGCAAAGCGGAGGGCAAATGGCAACTTACTCGCCTTGCTGTTCTGCTGCCTGTGCTTCTGGCGCAGCAGCTGGCTGAGACTGCTCGGTTGCTTCTTTAATGCTCAGACGGATACGGCCCTGGCGATCAACTTCCAGAACTTTCACCGGTACTTCCTGGCCCATCTGCAGGTAATCGGTCACTTTCTCAACGCGCTTGTCAGCGATCTGAGAAATGTGAACCAGACCTTCTTTACCGCCACCGATGGCAACGAACGCGCCAAAGTCAACGATACGGGTCACTTTACCTGCGTAGACGCGGCCCACTTCGATCTCTGCAGTGATTTCTTCGATGCGACGGATCGCGAATTTCGCTTTCTCGCCGTCGGTTGCTGCGATCTTCACAGTACCGTCATCTTCGATTTCGATGGTGGTGCCAGTCTCTTCGGTCAGCGCACGGATTACGGAACCGCCCTTACCGATAACATCTTTGATCTTGTCTGGGTTGATCTTGATGGTGTGGATACGTGGAGCGAACTGAGAAATGTCGCCACGCGGCGCGTTAATCGCCTGTTCCATCACGCCCAGGATGTGCAGACGCGCACCTTTAGCCTGGTTCAGAGCAACCTGCATGATCTCTTTTGTGATACCTTCAATTTTGATATCCATCTGCAGCGCAGAGATACCGTCGCGGGAACCCGCCACTTTGAAGTCCATATCACCCAGGTGGTCTTCGTCACCCAGAATGTCAGACAGAACAACGAAGTTGTCGCCTTCTTTCACCAGGCCCATTGCGATACCCGCAACGGCGGCTTTGATTGGCACGCCTGCATCCATCAGCGCCAGAGAAGCACCACATACGGAAGCCATGGAAGAGGAACCGTTGGATTCGGTGATTTCAGACACCACACGTACGGTGTACGGGAATTTGTCAGCTTCTGGCATTACTGCCAGCACGCCGCGCTTCGCCAGACGACCGTGACCAATTTCACGACGCTTCGGCGAGCCAACCATACCGGTTTCACCTACGGAGTACGGAGGGAAGTTGTAGTGGAACAGGAAGCTGTCAGTGCGCTCGCCCATCAGTTCGTCGATGATCTGTGCGTCACGTGCAGTACCCAGGGTCGCAGTAACCAGCGCCTGCGTTTCGCCACGGGTGAACAGCGCGGAACCGTGAGTACGTGGCAGAACGCCAGTCCGCACGTCCAGGCCGCGGATCATGTCTTTTTCACGGCCATCGATACGCGGCTCGCCTGCCAGAACGCGGCTACGAACAACGTTTTTCTCGATTGCGTGCAGGATTTCGCCAATTTCGTTAGCGTCCAGCGTTTCGTCTTCGGCAACCAGGGTCGCGGTTACTTCAGATTTGATCACGTCAACCTGAGCGTAACGCTCCTGCTTGTCAGTGATGCGGTACGCATCGCTCAGACGAGATTCTGCCAGAGCTGCAACGCGTGCGTTCAGCGCGTCGTTTGCCGCTTCTGGCTGCCAGTCCCAACGTGGTTTACCGGCTTCTTTCACCAGATCGTTGATGTTCTGGATAACGATCTGCTGCTGGTCATGGCCGAAGACCACAGCACCCAGCATCTGGTCTTCGCTCAGCAGTTCAGCTTCGGATTCAACCATCAGCACAGCTGCTTCAGTACCCGCAACAACCAGGTCCAGCTTACTTTCTTTCAGCTCTTCCTGAGTTGGGTTCAACACGTACTGGTCGTTGATGTAGCCAACGCGCGCGGCACCGATTGGGCCATTGAATGGAATACCAGACAGTGACAGGGCAGCGGATGCGCCAATCATGGCAACGATGTCCGGGTTAACCTGCGGGTTAACGGAAACAACAGTCGCGATAACCTGTACTTCGTTAACGAAGCCTTCCGGGAACAGCGGACGAACCGGGCGGTCAATCAGACGCGCGATCAGGGTTTCGCCTTCGCTTGGACGGCCTTCACGACGGAAGAAGCCACCCGGGATTTTACCGGCAGCGTAGGTACGCTCCTGGTAGTTAACGGTCAGCGGGAAGAAGTCCTGACCTGGTTTAGCTTTTTTCTGGCCAACTACGGTAACGAATACCGCAGTGTCATCCATGCTTACCATAACGGCAGCAGTAGCCTGACGAGCCATCATGCCGGTTTCCAGCGTGACGGTATGTTGACCATACTGGAATTTACGAACGATCGGATTCAGCAAAGTTCTGTCCTTTCTTAAATGTTTGAAAGCACACCACCGGTGTGCTGTCGTTTTAACCCGACCTTCTTCGCATCCTCGCGACTAATGACAACCAACACCCCCATGGGTGAAGCCTCTCATTAGCCGCGCGAACCTCTGCAATGAAGATCATTTATAGCAACAATACAATAGTTTCCAGTGAATTGCTGCCGTCTGGTTGAAAAAAGGGGCCATCAGGCCCCCTTTTCTGAAACTCGCAAGAATTAGCGACGCAGACCCAGACGCTCGATCAGCGCGGTGTAGCGTGCAACATCTTTACGTTTCAGGTAGTCGAGCAGTTTACGACGCTGAGAAACCATACGCAGCAGACCACGACGGCTGTGGTGATCTTTTTTGTGCTCTGCAAAGTGACCCTGCAGGTGGTTAATCTGTGCAGTCAGCAGTGCAACCTGAACTTCGGTAGAACCGCTGTCGTTAGTACCACGACCAAACTCAGAAACGATTTTAGCTTTAGCTTCAACGCTTAGAGACATTTTCAAACTCCAAAGTATAAAGAATGTAAGGATGCCGATCTCTAATTCAGCAATCCCATGTACGCCCCGCAGATTGTTAAACAATTTACCAGGCGTTAAGCGGCAATATTCTACTCGTCTCCCCTGCTTATCGCAAGGTGAGCCGTTATCACCGTCACGCGTCGACCGGATATTCGACGACCAGACGACGCGGCGCAACGCGCCCTTCGCCATCCATTTCGCCCATACCGATGAATTTCCCTTCGTCACCTTCGGTCACACGTACCAGGCCTTCCAGCGGCGCTTCCGCCGTACGAACCGGGTTGCCGTTCTTAAAGTAAACGGACGATGTTAAAGGAAGATTAACGACCGGGAAGTCCGCTGCCGGACTGTCCATCGGCATTAGCAGTGGATCCAGCAAATCTGCCGGCGCGATCCCCTGCGCTTCCGCCTGTTCTACCAGCTCGCGCAGACGTTCCAGGGTCACCATCCGCTCCACCGGGTACTTGCTCACCGCCAGACGGCGCAGGTAAATCACATGCGCGCCGCAGCCCAGCTTTTCACCGAGGTCGTCAATGATGGTGCGAATATAGGTCCCTTTCGAACAGTGTACTTCCAGCTCCAGCTCATCACCTTCGTGGCGAATAAACAGCAGCTCATACACGGTAATCGGACGGGCTTCACGTGGGACTTCAATGCCCTGGCGCGCATATTCGTAGAGTTTTTTTCCCTGATACTTCAGCGCCGAATACATCGACGGCACCTGCATCGTGTCACCACGGAAACTCTCCAGCGCAGCATCAAGCTGTTCCGCGCTGAACGTCACCGGGCGCTCTTCCACCACCTGACCATCCGCGTCGGAGGTATCCGTGCGCTGGCCCAGCTTAGCGATAACGCGGTAACGCTTATCGGAGTCGAGCAGGTACTGGGAAAACTTTGTCGCCTCTCCCAGGCAGACCGGCAGCATGCCGGTTGCCAGCGGATCGAGCGCGCCGGTGTGGCCCGCACGGTTGGCGTTATAAATACGCTTCACTTTTTGCAGCACGTCGTTGCTGGAAGCGCCCTGGGGTTTATCCAGCAGCAGCACACCATGCACGTCGCGACCACGACGACGAGGACGACTCATCAGTCCTCCTTGCTGTCGTCCGCCGGGTTAACACGACGCTCATCGTCATGTTTAACCACGCTGGTCACCAGGTTGGACATACGCATACCTTCAACCAGCGAGTTGTCGTAGAAGAAGGTCAGTTCAGGCACAATACGCAGGCGCATCGCCTTGCCGAGCAGAGAGCGGATGAAACCAGACGCTTCCTGCAGCGCTTTAATGCCGTTTTTCACTGCCGCTTCGTCCTGATCATTCAGGAAAGTAACGAACACTTTTGCATAGGCCAAATCGCGGGACATTTCGACACCGGAAACGGTGGTCATCATGCCGACGCGCGGGTCTTTGATTTCACGTTGCAGAATGAGCGCGATCTCTTTCTGCATTTCCTGCGCTACGCGCTGAGGGCGACCAAATTCTTTCGCCATAATAAATTCTCCAGACAAAAAAGGGGCTAAAGCCCCTTTTTGAAATTATTGCCGGGTGGCGCGAGGCGATCCCGGCTTACAATCGAAAATTAAGCGATGGTACGCTGAATTTCGATGATCTCGAACACTTCGATCATATCGCCAACGCGAACGTCGTTGTAGTTCTTCACGCCGATACCACATTCCATGCCGTTACGGACTTCGTTAACGTCATCTTTGAAGCGGCGCAGGGATTCCAGCTCGCCTTCGTAGATAACCACGTTGTCACGCAGTACGCGGATTGGGTTGTGACGCTTGATGTTACCTTCGGTAACCATACAGCCCGCGATTGCACCGAATTTCGGTGATTTGAACACGTCACGTACTTCAGCCAGACCGATGATCTGCTGTTTCAGCTCAGGAGACAGCATGCCGCTCATCGCTGCTTTCACTTCGTCGATCAGGTTATAGATGACGGAGTAGTAACGCAGATCCAGGCTTTCGGCTTCAATCACTTTACGCGCAGACGCATCCGCACGAACGTTGAAGCCAACCAGGATAGCGTTGGACGCAGCAGCCAGGGTCGCGTCGGTTTCGGTGATACCACCTACGCCAGAACCGATGATCTTCACTTTAACTTCGTCGGTAGACAGTTTCAGCAAGGAGTCGGAGATCGCTTCCACAGAACCCTGAACGTCGGCTTTCAGAACGATGTTCACTTCGTGAACTTCGCCATCGGTCATGTTGGCAAACATGTTCTCGAGTTTAGATTTCTGCTGACGAGCCAGTTTAACTTCACGGAATTTACCCTGACGATACAGTGCCACTTCACGCGCTTTCTTCTCGTCACGCACCACGGTCACTTCGTCACCAGCAGCCGGAACACCGGACAGACCCAGGATTTCAACTGGAATGGACGGACCTGCTTCCAGCACTTCCTGACCCAGTTCGTTACGCATCGCACGAACGCGACCGTATTCGAAACCGCACAGAACGATATCGCCTTTATGCAGCGTACCTTCGCGAACCAGAACGGTAGCAACCGGGCCACGTCCTTTATCCAGGAAGGATTCGATAACCGCACCGCTCGCCATACCGTTACGGATGGCTTTCAGCTCCAGAACTTCGGCCTGCAGCAGGATCGCGTCCAGCAGTTCGTCGATACCGGTACCCGCTTTGGCAGACACGTGTACGAATTGGCTTTCGCCGCCCCACTCTTCCGGCAGAATACCGTACTGGGAAAGTTCGTTTTTAACACGATCGGGATCCGCTTCTGGCTTATCGATCTTGTTCACTGCAACCACAACCGGCACACCCGCTGCTTTCGCGTGCTGGATAGCTTCGATGGTCTGCGGCATGACGCCGTCGTCTGCAGCAACAACCAGAACAACGATATCCGTCGCCTGAGCACCACGAGCACGCATTGAGGTAAACGCGGCGTGACCCGGGGTATCCAGGAAGGTGATCATACCGTTGTCAGTTTCTACGTGGTATGCACCGATGTGCTGGGTAATACCACCCGCTTCGCCAGAGGCAACCTTGGTAGAGCGAATGTAGTCAAGCAGAGAGGTTTTACCGTGGTCGACGTGACCCATGATGGTCACTACCGGTGCGCGCGGTTCTGCCGCAGCACCTGTGTCACGGTCGCTCATTACCGCTTCTTCCAGCTCGTTTTCACGACGCAGGATAACTTTGTGACCCATTTCTTCCGCAACCAGCTGTGCAGTTTCCTGATCGATCACCTGGTTGATGGTTGCCATAGCGCCCAGCTTCATCATCGCTTTGATGACCTGAGAGCCTTTAACCGCCATCTTGTTCGCCAGTTCGCCAACGGTAATGGTTTCGCCGATCACAACGTCACGGTTAACGGCCTGAGCTGGCTTCTGGAAGCCCTGCTGCAGAGCGGAACCTTTACGCTTGCCGCCTTTACCGCCGCGAACAGCCGCGCGTGCTTCTTCACGGTCAGCTTTAGATTCAGCGTGCTTGTTGCCTTTTTTCGCCGGACGCGCTGCTTTTGCATTACGACCACGGCCACGACCGCCTTCAACTTCACGGTCGTTATCATCTTCAGCCTGACGCGCGTGCTGAGAAGTGGTCACGTGATAGTCGCTGGTGTCTTCAGACTGCTCAACGGTATCAACACCGTTCTTCTCATTTTCTTCAGCCATACGACGCGCTTCTTCGGCGACGCGGCGAGCTTCTTCTTCCAGCTTACGGCGGGCTTCTTCTTCCGCTTTACGCTTCAGCTCGGCAGCTTCATTTTCACGGCGGGCTTTTTCAGCCTGGGCGGTTTTGGTCATTTCGTCTGTCTGTTGATTGCTCACTTTGTCTTTTTCCGCAGCGTCACGCTTCACTTTATCACTTGCGTCGCGTTTCGCTTTTTCTGCGGCCTCACGTTCAGCTTTTAATTCTGCTTCACGTTTGGCGGCTGCTTCCGCCTCACGCTGAGCTTGTTCTTCCGCTTCACGCTGTGCCTGCTCTTCCGCGGCAAGGCGTTCTGCCTCTTGCGGATCACGTTTTACAAAGGTGCGCGTCTTGCGGACTTCAATTTGTACCGATTTGCTTTTACCACCGGTACCTGGGATGTTTAACGTGCTACGCGTTTTGCGCTGCAGCGTTAACTTGTCAGGCGTAGAGCCGTGTTCACGGTTCAGGTGCGTTAACAAGGTTTGTTTTTCTTGCGCGGTCACCGAGTCATCAGCGGACTTCGGGATCCCTGCATCAGCAAATTGCTGTACCAGGCGGTCCACGGAGGTCTGAATCTCAGCAGCCAGCGATTTTACAGTTACATCAGTCATGCTGTTCCTTCCTGCTACAGTTTATTACGCTTCGTCGCCGAACCAGCAAATATTACGTGCGGCCATGATGAGCTCGCCGGCTTTCTCGTCGGTTAAACCTTCGATATCAGCCAGGTCATCAACGCCTTGCTCAGCGAGATCTTCCAGCGTACAAACACCACGGGCAGCCAGCTTGAACGCAATCGCACGATCAAGACCTTCCAGATTCAGCAGGTCATCAGCCGGCTTCTTATCGCCAAGGCTTTCTTCCTGAGCCAGTGCCAGGGTGGTCAGTGCGTTTTTAGCGCGTTCACGCAGGGCTTCAACGGTTGGTTCATCCAGACCGTCGATTTCCAGCAGCTCTTTCATTGGCACATAGGCCAGTTCTTCCAGCGTAGAGAAACCTTCTTCTACCAGAACAGTGGCGAAATCTTCGTCAATATCCAGGTATTTGGTGAAGGTATCGATCGCCGCATGGGCTTCAGCCTGATGCTTAGCCTGCAGGTCATCAACGGTCATGACGTTGAGTTCCCAGCCGCTCAGCTGTGACGCCAGGCGTACGTTCTGACCGTTACGGCCGATTGCCTGCGCCAGGTTGCCCGCTTCAACAGCGATATCCATGGTGTGTTTGTCTTCGTCAACAACGATAGACGCCACATCAGCTGGAGCCATTGCGTTGATCACGAACTGCGCCGGGTTGTCATCCCACAGAACGATATCAATTCGTTCACCGCCCAGCTCAGTAGAAACAGCCTGGACGCGCGCACCGCGCATACCGACGCAAGCACCGACCGGGTCGATACGCTTGTCGTTGGTTTTCACCGCAATTTTCGCACGGGAGCCCGGATCGCGAGCCGCCGCTTTAATCTCAATAACTTCTTCACCGATTTCCGGTACTTCAATACGGAACAGTTCTACCAGCATTTCTGGTTTAGAACGGGTCACGAAGAGCTGTGCACCACGCGCTTCAGGGCGAACGGCGTACAGAACACCGCGAATACGGTCGCCTGGACGGAAGTTTTCACGCGGCAGCATATCTTCACGCAGGATCACGGCTTCAGCGTTACCCGGCAACCCTTCGGATTTGATCTCCAGGGAGATGTTGTCGCGGTTCACTTTCTTCACCACACCGGTGATGATCTCGCCTTCCTGATCGCGGAACTGATCGACAACCAGCGCGCGCTCGGCTTCGCGCACTTTCTGCACGATAACCTGTTTAGCGGTCTGGGTGGTGATACGGTCGAAGGTCACAGATTCAATCTGATCTTCAACGTAGTCACCCACGTTCAGACTTTCGTCTTCGAAACGGGCGGCTTCCAGCGTGATCTCTTTGGTCGGCTGGGTCACTTCTTCAACGATTACCCAACGACGGAATGTATCGAAGTCACCGCTTTTACGATCGATTTCTACGCGAACATCGATCTCTTGTTCGTATTTTTTCTTGGTTGCTGTAGCCAGTGCACTTTCCAGCGCTTCGAAAATCTTCTCACGCGGCAGTGATTTCTCATTGGAGACGGCTTCAACAACAGCCAAAATTTCTTTGTTCATCGCGGGCTTTTCACCTCAATCCAGACTGTTAAAAGTGGGGAACCAGGTTCGCCTTCTGGATATTACTCAGCGCGAACACTTCATCTTTGCCTTCGACTGTCACCGTGATCATTTCACCATCAACGGCTTTGATAATTCCCTGCCATTTACGGCGGTTCTGTACGGCCATACGCAGAACGAGAGCCACTTCTTCACCGGTAAAGCGCACATAGTGCTCGGCCGTGAACATCGGGCGATCGAGGCCAGGTGAGGAAACTTCCAGGTTGTACGCAACGGTAATTGGGTCTTCAACATCAAGAACCGCACTCACCTGGTGGCTGACATCAGCACAATCATCAACATTGATGCCATCTTCACTATCAATATAGATGCGCAGCGTCGATGTACGGCCGCGAACGAATTCGATGCCGACCAGTTCGTAGCCCAGTGCTTCGACCGGTGCAGTAATCATCTCTGTTAATTTTTGCTCTAATGTGGACAAGCCCACCCCCAAGACATAAAAAAAGGGCGTAAAGCCCAGTTATTCTGTAGTCAGATAACAAAAAACCCCGATAAATCGGGGCTTTAGATAACTGAACCCTATAGCCACAACTGTGGCCTGGAGCACTTTCCGAAAGAATTTTTTCAAATCCAGCTACGAAGGCTCTAAGTCTTCACAGTATATTTGAAAAAGAACTTTATGGGAAAGTGGTTGCGGGGGCCGGATTTGAACCGACGACCTTCGGGTTATGAGCCCGACGAGCTACCAGGCTGCTCCACCCCGCGCCTGAAACGTGGCAAATTCTACGCGTTTTGGACAGAATTTGCAAATAATGCTGGGATTTGGTACCGAAGACGGGACGTAAAATCGGCGTTTAGTATATTGATAGTTGACCCCACCTGTCAACCCAACTTCCGCCAGATCAATTAGACCAAAATTTTTACAAAAAACGCACGAGTCTCTTCCGGTCTTCGCCAAAAGATGATTAAATGAATACTCACTTATTTTGCATAAAAATGCACAAGAGAGCGAAAGCGGTCTCTAATCAGTCAATCAAGCAGGGTTTTATTCTATGACGACGATTCTCAAGCATCTTCCGGTAGGACAACGTATTGGCATCGCTTTCTCAGGCGGCCTGGATACCAGCGCTGCACTGCTGTGGATGCGCCAGAAGGGAGCGGTTCCGTATGCTTATACTGCGAACCTGGGTCAGCCGGATGAGGACGACTACGATGCAATTCCTCGTCGCGCTAAAGAGTATGGTGCAGAGAACGCGCGCCTGATTGACTGCCGTAAGCAACTGGTCGCTGAAGGTATCGCAGCTATTCAGTGTGGTGCATTCCATAACACCACCGGCGGTCTGACCTATTTCAACACCACTCCGCTGGGCCGTGCGGTTACCGGCACCATGCTGGTTGCGGCGATGAAAGAAGACGGCGTCAACATCTGGGGTGACGGCAGCACCTATAAAGGAAACGATATCGAACGTTTCTATCGTTATGGCCTGCTGACCAACGCCGAACTGCAGATCTACAAACCGTGGCTGGATACCGACTTCATCGACGAGCTGGGTGGTCGTCATGAGATGTCCGAGTTTATGATTGCCTGCGGCTTTGACTATAAGATGTCAGTCGAGAAAGCCTACTCCACCGACTCCAACATGCTGGGTGCGACGCACGAAGCGAAAGACCTGGAATTCCTGAACTCCAGCGTGAAGATCGTTAACCCGATCATGGGCGTGAAGTTCTGGGACGAGAACGTCAAAATCCAGGCTGAAGAAGTTACCGTACGTTTCGAACGCGGCCATCCGGTAGCGCTGAACGGTAAAACCTTCTCAGACGATGTTGAGCTGATGCTGGAAGCTAACCGGATTGGCGGTCGTCACGGTCTGGGCATGAGCGATCAGATTGAAAACCGTATCATCGAAGCGAAAAGCCGTGGCATCTATGAAGCCCCGGGTATGGCACTGCTGCACATCGCTTACGAGCGCCTGCTGACCGGTATTCACAACGAAGATACCATTGAGCAGTATCACTCTCATGGCCGTCAGCTGGGTAAACTGCTGTATCAGGGCCGCTGGTTCGATCCTCAGGCACTGATGCTGCGTGATGCCCTGCAGCGTTGGGTGGCAAGCGCGATAACCGGTGAGGTGACCCTGGAACTGCGTCGCGGTAACGACTACTCCATTCTGAATACGGTGTCTGACAACCTGACCTATAAAGCAGAGCGTCTGACCATGGAGAAAGGTGAATCCGTGTTCTCACCGGACGATCGTATTGGACAGCTGACCATGCGTAATCTGGACATTACCGATACCCGCGAGAAGCTGTTCAACTATGTTGAGAATGGCCTGCTCTCCGCGAATTCCGGTAACGGCCTGCCTCAGGTTGAAAACCTGGAGCATAGCGATAAGAAGTAATCGCTATTCAGAAATGTAGAAGGCACCCTAAGGGTGCCTTTTTTATGGTCTTCGTAGGCCCGGTAAGCGCAGCGCCACCGGGCAAAACAGCGGGTGGCGCTGCGCTTACCCTACCCGCCCTACAAAATCACCACATAATATACAGACGAAAAAAAAGACGTCTTTCGACGTCTTTTTTCTGGAATATTGGTACCGAGGATGGGACTCGAACCCACAAGCCCGTTAGGGCACTACCACCTCAAGGTAGCGTGTCTACCAATTCCACCACCTCGGTACAGAATACTTAGTGCGGGATATCGCTGGTTGGCTTAGCCGGTGCAGCTGGCTGAGTCTGCTCAGTTTTCGCTGGCGCGCTCAGATTTTCCCACTCGCTTCCTTTGCTGGTCTTGTTACTGTTGATATTGCCAAGCACCAGGCTGATGATGAAGAACAGCGTAGCCAGAATCGCCGTAGTGCGGGTCATGAAGTTCGCAGAACCACTTGAACCGAACAGCGTACCGGAAGCGCCTGCTCCGAAGGAGGCTCCCATATCAGCGCCTTTACCTTGCTGCAGCATAATCAGCGCTACGAGAGCGATGGCTACAATAAGGAAAACAACTAAAAGAGCTTCGTACATAATCAACCTGTTCCTTGCGGATTTGCCGCATACCAATGCTTCGACCAATTAGCAGGATTTCTGTTTCCCACTGAAGCGGGTGTGAATACTAACCAAAGCGAATCACCTTCGCAAGGGCATTTTCGACGCATTGTATCAACTGCGGAAAAAAACAGCAAAAAGCCATTAATTGCTTAAAACAAAGGCGGCAAACGCCGCCTTTTTAAACATTTAGGGTGCAAGATTATGCAGCTTTTACAGCATCCGCAATACGGTGCGCAAATTCGGTTACCTGCGCTTCGTCTTCACCTTCCACCATCACGCGGATCAGCGGTTCAGTACCGGACTTACGCAACAGCACGCGTCCACGATTGCCGAGGGCCGCTTCAACGTCAGCCATCACCGCTTTGACGTTCTCATTTTCCAGCGGATCGCCTTTGCCGGCAGTGAAACGTACGTTTACCAGGATCTGTGGGAACATTTTCATGCCGCTGCACAGATCGTGCAGGCTCATATGGTTGCGCGCCATAGCGGCAACCACCTGCAGCGCGGCCACGATACCGTCACCGGTGGTGGTTTTGTCGAGCAGGATCACGTGACCCGAGTTTTCTGCACCGATACGCCAGCCCTTCTCCTGCAGTTTTTCCAGCACATAGCGGTCACCCACCTTCGCGCGGACAAACGGAATACCGAGCTGTTTCAGGGCCAGTTCCAGGCCCATGTTACTCATCAGCGTGCCCACCGCACCGCCGCGCAGCTGGCCCTGACGCAGGCCTTCACGGGCAATGATGTAGAGGATCTGATCGCCGTCGACCTTGTTACCTTCGTGGTCAACCATGATCACGCGGTCACCGTCGCCGTCCAGCGCAATACCCAGATCGGCTTTTTCTGCCAGAACACGCGCCTGCAGGGCACGAACGTCAGTTGCCCCCACCTGCTCGTTAATGTTCAGACCATCCGGCTCGCAGCCAATGGTGATTACTTTCGCACCCAGTTCGCGGAAGACATTCGGGGCGATGTGATAGGTCGCGCCATTCGCACAGTCCACCACAATTTTGAGGTGGGCCAGGCTCAGCTCATTCGGGAAGGTACCTTTACAGAATTCGATATAGCGACCCGCCGCATCAACGATGCGGTTCGCTTTACCCAGCTCTGCGGAATCAACACAGGTAATCTCTTTTTCCATCTCAGCTTCAATAGCTTCTTCCACGTCATCCGGCAGCTTGGTGCCATCAATGGAGAAGAATTTAATGCCGTTGTCGTAGAACGGGTTGTGAGAAGCTGAAATGACAATTCCCGCTTCCGCACGGAAGGTGCGCGTCAGATACGCGACCGCAGGCGTTGGCATTGGGCCCGTAAAGGAGGCGGACAGTCCCGCAGCCGCCAGCCCCGCTTCCAGCGCGGACTCCAGCATATAGCCCGAAATACGGGTGTCTTTACCGATGATAATTTTACGTGAGCCATGACGCGCAAGCACTTTACCAGCAGCCCAGCCGAGCTTCAGGACAAAATCAGGGGTGATGGGAGCATCGCCTACGCGCCCACGGATACCGTCGGTACCAAAATATTTACGATTACTCATAGCGTTTGTTTTCCTTCGCTGCCAGTGTGGCTTCCACCACACGCATGGCTTCTACTGTTTCTTTGACGTCATGGACACGAATAATGTGCGCACCCTGCATCGCCGCAATCACCGCGCAGGCCAGGCTGCCGCTCAGGCGTTCGCTCGGCCCCACGTTCAGCAACTGCCCAATCATCGACTTTCTCGACATTCCCACCAGTAACGGCAGGCCAAAATGATGGAATTCCGATAAGCGCGCAAGCAACGCATAATTGTGGGAGAGATTTTTACCGAAACCGAACCCTGGGTCGAGCAGCAATTTCTCTTTTGGGATACCTGCACGTTCACAGCGTGCAATATGCTCAATAAAGAAGCGATTCACGTCGGCAAAGACATCGTCATACTTTGGTGCTTCCTGCATAGTTTTCGGTTGGCCCTGCATGTGCATCAGGCAAACCGGCAGCCCCGTTTCCGCAGCCGCCTCAATCGCCCCCGGTTCGGTAAGTGAACGGATATCATTGATAATGTGAGCGCCTACTCTCGCCACTTCACGGATCACCTCCGGTTTGGAGGTGTCAACGGAGATCCACACTTCAAACCGCTGTGCGATTGCCTCAACGACCGGCACCACGCGCGCCAGCTCTTCTTCCACAGACACGTCCGCCGCGCCTGGACGCGTCGATTCGCCGCCAACGTCAATGATGGTGGCACCCGCATTAATCATTAAATTCGCGTGCTTAACCGCCTCGATAAGCGTGTTATGCGCACCGCCGTCAGAGAAGGAGTCAGGGGTAACATTCAGGATCCCCATCACGTGGGGATGTGAAAGATCGAGATGCGAGTCCTGAGCGAATAATTTCATGGCGAAATCCCTGGTATCTATATCGTTAAACAGAAATGAAAAACCCCGGAGCAAGCTCCAGGGTTTGAGGTACAGACAAACGCTTCAACAGCAGTGGCTTACTTATCGCCCAACTGTTCTGACATGGTGTTGCCCGGATTTGGCGTACGCGGTTCATCAACCGGACGCGGCGCACGCGGGGTGCCATTGTTGTCAGAATTATTGGAAGCGCCTGGGTCTTCCCAGCCTGCTGGCGGACGTACTTCGCGGCGCGCCATCAGGTCGTCAATCTGCGGTGCATCGATGGTCTCATATTTCATGAGCGCATCTTTCATCGAATGCAGGATGTCCATATTGTCGTTCAGGATCTGGCGCGCACGTGCATAGTTACGCTCTACCAGAGATTTAACTTCCTGGTCGATGATACGTGCCGTCTCATCGGACATATGTTTCGCTTTAGCCACAGAACGGCCCAGGAATACTTCACCCTCTTCTTCTGCATACAGCAGCGGACCGAGTTTGTCGGAGAAGCCCCACTGAGTCACCATGTTACGCGCCAGGTTTGTCGCCACTTTAATGTCGTTGGACGCACCGGTAGAAACATGTTCCACACCGTAGATAATCTCTTCTGCCAGACGACCACCGTAGAGGGTAGAAATCTGGCTTTCCAGTTTCTGACGGCTGGCGCTGATCGCGTCGCCTTCAGGCAGGAAGAAGGTCACACCCAGCGCACGACCGCGCGGAATAATCGTCACTTTATGCACCGGATCGTGTTCCGGCACGAGGCGACCAATAATCGCATGACCCGCTTCATGGTATGCCGTGGATTCTTTCTGTGCTTCCGTCATCACCATGGAGCGACGTTCCGCACCCATCATGATTTTGTCTTTCGCTTTCTCAAACTCCACCATCGATACGACGCGCTTGTTACCGCGAGCGGCAAACAGAGCAGCTTCGTTGACCAGGTTAGCCAGGTCCGCACCGGAGAAGCCTGGAGTACCGCGCGCAATGATTGCCGCATCGATATCTGGCGCCAGCGGTACGCGACGCATGTGAACTTTCAGAATCTGTTCACGACCGCGAACGTCCGGCAGACCCACAACAACCTGACGGTCGAAACGGCCTGGACGCAGCAGCGCAGGGTCAAGTACGTCCGGACGGTTAGTCGCCGCGATAACGATGATACCTTCGTTACCTTCGAAGCCGTCCATCTCAACCAGCATCTGGTTCAGCGTCTGTTCACGTTCATCGTGACCACCGCCCAGACCTGCGCCACGCTGGCGGCCTACGGCGTCGATTTCATCGATGAAGATAATGCACGGTGCTGCCTTCTTGGCCTGCTCGAACATGTCACGCACACGAGATGCACCGACACCCACGAACATTTCAACGAAGTCAGAACCTGAAATAGTAAAGAACGGCACCTTCGCTTCGCCCGCGATGGCTTTCGCCAGCAGGGTTTTACCGGTACCCGGAGGGCCAACCATCAGCACCCCTTTCGGGATCTTACCGCCCAGCTTCTGGAAACGGCTCGGTTCACGCAGGTATTCAACCAGTTCACCGACCTCTTCTTTCGCTTCGTCACAACCGGCGACGTCAGCGAACGTGGTCTTGATCTGGTCTTCCGTTAGCATACGCGCCTTGCTCTTACCGAACGACATGGCACCTTTGCCACCGCCGCCCTGCATCTGGCGCATAAAGAAGATCCAGACGCCGATAAGAAGCAGCATCGGGAACCAGGAAATGAAGATAGAAGCCAGCAGGCTTGGTTCTTCTGGCGGCTCACCTACCACCTTGACGTTTTTGGTCAGAAGGTTATCAAGCAGCTTAGGATCGTTCACCGGGATGTAAGTCGTGTAACGGTTACTATCTTTCTTGGTAACGTTGATCTCACGTCCGTTGATACGCGCTTCGCGAACCTGGTCCTGATTGACCTCCTGCAGGAAGGTAGAATAATCCACCTTGCGGCCATTCGACTCGCTGGGCCCAAAGCTCTGGAATACTGACATCAGCACAACGGCAATGACCAGCCAGAGTATTAGGTTTTTCGCCATGTCACTCAAGGGATTAACCTCATATTACAACTGTGTTAAAAACAGCGTCAGGATACTCTATATCCAGTTTCATTCAAACTTTCGCCTGAAATCCACCGGTTATCATTTTCGCCCGGTCGCTACAATATACACTTCTCGGGAACGGGCCCGGGAAGAGTCCGGCTTACGAACTTTAACCTTCGCAAACAGGGAGCGAATTTCCTTAAGATACTCCTCGAAACCTTCGCCCTGAAACACCTTCACAACAAAACTACCACCAGGCGCTAGTACATCACGACACATTTCTAACGCTAGCTCCACCAGATACATGGCGCGGGGGATATCCACCGCCGGTGTTCCGCACATATTTGGTGCCATATCTGACATGACAACCTGGACCTTACTGTCACCTACACGATCAAGTAACGCTTTCAGCACTAATTCATCACGAAAGTCGCCCTGAAGGAAGTCGACACCGACGATGGGATCCATTGGTAAAAGATCGCACGCGATGATTCGGCCCGTTCCGCCGATCTGCGTTACCGCATACTGGGACCATCCGCCAGGTGCCGCACCGAGGTCTACAACCGTCATCCCCGGCTTAAAAAGTTTGTCACTTTGCTGTATTTCATCAAGTTTAAACCAGGCACGGGAACGCAACCCCTTTTTCTGTGCCTGTTGAACATATTTATCGCTAAAGTGTTCCTGAAGCCAGCGGCTGGAGCTGGCAGAACGCTTTTTACCTGTCATTTAACATTTCCGTCCTGGTTCATCGTTACCTGCCTGTGACGTAAATTTCTACGCAGCTATTTGGCGATATAAGGGAGATGGCGGTAGAATGAACCGTTTTCAATCCCAACGTAAGCAAAAATATACGATGAATCTTAGTACTAAACAAAAACAGCACCTTAAAGGTCTGGCACATCCGCTCAAGCCTGTAGTGATGCTTGGCAACAATGGTTTGACCGAAGGGGTGCTTGCCGAGATTGAACAAGCGCTGGAACACCACGAGCTGATCAAGGTGAAAATCGCCTCTGAAGACAGAGACACTAAAAACCTGATCGTGGAAGCCATCGTGCGCGAAACCGGCGCCTGTAATGTACAGGTCATCGGTAAAACGCTGGTGCTCTA